>CAJWQE010000039.1 GCA_913045375.1 uncultured Halieaceae bacterium
TCGCGAAGGACTTCAACACGATCGATACCCCAGACCGGTAGGTGGTTAGAGTTTGCCGTGTTGACCGGAATGAAACTGCCGCCCACTTCCTCGGTCTGATAGGTAGCTGAGTTCACGAGCCGACGACCATTCAGAAGCACCAATGTGTTACCGGTACCAAGATTTCGGAGGTTAAACGCCCCTAAGTCACCCCGGCCAGAGTTCACGCCGCCAGAAATATTTTCCGCCTCGTTGAAAAAATTCTGTCCGTTTTCCGGGATCAGCGCGAGTAGCTCGTCACCTGAATCAACGCCCATGGCCTCGATGGCCTCGGCGTCGACCACACTGACCGCAAGCGCTTCCGATATTGATGCTCCTTTAATTTGCGAGCCAACGACAATGACTTCCTCGAGTGCCGTCTCGTCATCTTGTGCAAATGTGGTGGCGGATAGAACAGCAATTGCCGCGGCCAAGGGGGCGCGGGCAAATCTTAATGAGCCTTCAAAGGATGTGATCATGGACTTCTCCTAAGTGTTTGCCTGTATCGTTATTAGTGCCGCTTCGCAGCTTTATTGTTTTATGTTCTTACAGCTTTATTGTTATTTTCAAAAAAAGGTAGTACGTCAGCCTCCTTATGGCAAGTTTTTACGTCGTAGCGGCTGACCCAATCGTAACTGGGTGACAACCCCATCTTTTATGGCAAATCCACCGTTTACTAGCAGGTGATCAACACCACTCGATAGACGGTCCCATTCAGAAAAGCTTGCATTTTCTTGGTAATGCCTAGGATCCAAAACTAAAACGTCGGCAATCATTCCCGTTGCCAGATAACCCCGATCACCAAGGCCCAGAATATCGGCCGGTAATCCGCTACTCGCGCGAACAAATTGAGCGAGCGACAGTGTGTCGCCGTCTCGAACATAGGCGCTGTATTTTCGAGGGAAGCTGCCGAATTTTCGAGGATGACCGTCGGTACCATCGCTCGACGTGGCCACCCAGGGCTCCCTCATAAAAGTTTTGATATCGCCTTCGGTCATATTGAACGAAACAACGCGGGCCTGGCCCTGAGCGATGAGTCTCGCAGCCGCTTCAGCCGGTTCGACTTGTAGGGCGGTAGCGACAGCATCGAGTCTAAGGCCACTCCACTGAGGGTCTTCGGTCTCGACTAATAGCAAGCTGTTCGGCCCGCCACGACGGTCTATATTAACGGCGATATCCTCAAGCAGCATTTTACGCTTAACACTGTCTGACAGTCGCTCACGCAGTGCCCCGATGCCACCCAGCTGATACTCCTTGCTGACCACAGCACTCTTAAGTTGGGTCGATGAGGCCACCCATGGGTACTGATCGGCGGTGATGGCTAGGCCCTCGGCCCGGGCTGCCGCAATCTTCTCGACGATGTTGCTCGACTCGCCCCAGACTCCCTTCCCCAGCACTTTGATATGCGCAATGTGCGCCGCTATCTTGGCGGCGCGTGCAATCTCGATTACCTCGTCAACCGCCCTATGCACACCGACACCACGCGAACTCTCAGCGCGGATATGCGACTCATAAATGGCGCCCGTCGCAGCGGCAACTTTGGCCAATTCAATGACCTCTTCGGTTGTGGCATATGAGCCGTCTGCGTAAAACAGACCCGTCGACAGGCCCATCGCACCCTCACGGAGGGATTCAGCGAGGATGGATTTCATTTCATCAATTTCAGGCGCAGAAGCGGGCCGCCCAGTGTCGCCCATAACGCGGCGCCTTAACGATGCGTGTCCTACGAGCTGCGCAACATTGGTGCCCGCGCCGTGCGCAAAGATTGTGTCGAAGCGCTTCTGTATCCGCGTTGCACCATCACCGTCGTTGCCGATGATCACCGTGGAAACACCCTGAGTCAGGTAGTTAGCCATCAGCGCTGCGTCTGGCGAAACCAGGTCCGCTCGCGCATGCGTGTGAATATCGATAAAACCCGGTGCGATGACCTTCCCGGTAATATCAATAACGGTGTCAGCCCGGGCATTGTGACCATCCGCCAGCATCAGCAGTCGTCCGTCCCGGACACCGACGTCGCCTTCGTAAGGCGGTGCGCCAGTGCCATCGACCACCAATCCGCCTTTGAACAAGATGTCGATTGGCCGGTTATCGATTACCGTATCTGCTGACAGTTGATCGAAATACGCGGACATAAAAGACTCGGCTGCCGCCCGTCCGTAAGCGGCTATAAAGTCGCGATCTGTCTCATCGCCCATTTCCAAAGTCGTTGAGGAAATACCGTACTGTGTGAAGAAATAGTGCTTTGCTGCATTCACTTGAGGGTTTTCTGAAACCTGCCGCCGGATATCGAAGTCATCAAATTGAGAGCGCATCAGTACTTCAAAGTCTGCTAACCAATCCCCCAAAAGATCGGGCATGGTCAACGCAGACTGATCGGGCTGGGTATAGAAAACCTCGTAATACGTGGAGTGAAAGTCAATTGACTTGATGAGCTGGCTATCATGTCCCTCGAGCCACTGAGCGACATCGCTGTTGATAGTGCGATTTTCGGGCTGCGAAAATGGACCCCACTCACGATTCAGGTCCTTGCCCTGAACGTTGTGACGCCAATGTCCCTTATCGACGCCGTCGGGATTGATGAGGGGATAAAGCAATAGTCCAACCTCATTGCGAAAGCGCGTGGCAAGCGCATCATCCTCGAATAATCGCTCGACAAAACTGATTAACGCCAGTGCACCCGTGGTTTCAGGTGGATGCTGACGACCTAATAAGAGCAACGTGTGTTTTTTTGTGGGCGTAGTCACTCTCCAAAGTGGCCGATCCTCAACTGACGACCCTACCGATGAAACGGTCACACCATGCTGCTCTTTTAAGGATTCGAGCCATGCTGCATAGTGTGATGATGTCAGCAGGGGCTGCGCTGCAATCACAACCGACTTGCCTTGGGGAATCGTGAGCGAGAACCCCGCCCGAGACTTATCTTTATTAAGGTCTAGCTTTGCCGCTGGGTACGTTTGCCAATTCACACCATCGATACTGAAATCCGGCGTATACCGGTGTTTGTAGTTACCGTAATCCAACACAATTGCTACGTCCGTCGTCGCATTAGCCAACAACCGGAACGCATACCAAGGACTCGAATTGATTGGTTCGTTCTCAGGAGCAACCGAGATTGTTAACCGCCCATTGGAGGCAAACTCACAGCCACTGATATTACCGCCCTGAAAATCGGTCAGCACCTTGACCCCTGCTTGCTCGCAGACTGGCGTAACCGTCTCAGCCAGTGACTGCAGTGGAAAGCAAATGAAGCTGAAGCAAATGAGGGTACCTAAAACCGCTCTCATGGTGTGTCTCTCTTATTATTCTTTAGGCCCTTGTATCGGGCTACTCACTTTATTCCTGTCGCATCGAGCTAACCGCCTCTGGGTTACTCCAAAAGCCACCCAATAGGTCCGTGCGAGAGATAACGTACAACGCTTCGGAGTCCAACACGACTCGGGTATCACCGTCCACTGACCCGGGCGTCAAAGCGACTTCGCCAACTGCTACGATCGCCGCGTCGGCAGGCGAAGCTTTATCCCTAATTTCAAAAAGTGCGACGCGATCCACGTGAATGCAGCACAACCCAGCTTCAACCCCACCTGCAGCATAGGGCACAGTAAGGCGATCAACGGTATCACCCGTTAAGTAGGTAAAAGCGTAGCGGTTGTATTGCGCTGGACTGTATCCCCAGTCCAGATCTGCACCGAGCTCGATCAAGCCTTGAGAAGTCGGCCTTGAAATGTCACTGACATTGAAAAGCTCGAGCTTGGGAAAGCGGCGCTCACTCGACCCTAAACCCAACAGCAGGTCGTCCGACACCTCGTGCAAAAGATCAGAAAAGCCAGGCACCTCGAGTTCGCCAACAATCACAGGCGCAGTCAGAACCGATAAATCGACAACATACAGCGGGTCGATGCGCTCAAAGGTCACCATGTAAGCGCGATCACCCATGAAACGGACCCCGTAAAGGTCTTCGTTGGGTTTCCCGATACGCGCCTCGGGGTCGTCACCCAGCGCACCTAATACCTCAAGCTCGGGTGCGTTGGCCTCCGGGCTCACGACGTACAGACGATGCCTGAAGGAGTCCTCGGGATCACCCGTCCATTGAGTTGTAACCAGCCTTAAGGCGCCTGATGACTCACTGATACGAAAGTCGGCATTGCCACCGCTGTAAAGGTCACCTTCGACCTTCTCAGAGCCAATATAGTCAAAGGAATCGCGGTCGAGCAGGTGCACCATCGTGCCACCTTCCTCCAAATCCCAACGGACATGCGTCAAGGCAACATAGGTGTCACCCATATAAACCCCGGTCACAGGCTCTAACGTACAGGCAGAACGTAGAATCTCACCAGAGCTTGCTGAGACGGTAAGCATAGTCGTGATAGTTGAGTCACCAGGCGCGGGCACGGCCAGGGGGTGCTCCGGATCAACTCGATAACAACCATCGAACGTCAATGGGGACACTAACTCGCCATCAATTCTGATCTCCGGTAATACATCCTCGTCTGAGGCCTCGGCGAGAATCGCCTCATTGTTCGCCACCTCCTCTTCGGTTTGGGGGAAGGCAACAAGACCTGCAATGTTCGGCGCATGACGCGAAATAATATGAATTTCATCACCTGTGCGACGGGAGGTTACAAGCGCTCCTTCTATACTCAGCTCGCTAGCCAAGCTGGGATTTTCAGGATCGGTCACATCGAAACTCTTCAAACTCACCTGCTCATCGAGCCAGCCATCGGGCGTCGTGAATCGATCCCCATAAACACCCCACCATGCGGTGGAGAGCAGGACCTGAAGCCCCGTTTCAGACAAGTACATCCCCTCAGCATTCACACCTTCATCAAGGTCGATCACTGACTGAAGTGAGGCCGCACCTGAGGTTGGGTCAGTCAGGAATAGCTCGATCTGAGGCAATGCCGGCTGGTCAGGCGGGGGTGGCAATGAATCGGCGGCGGCTAGCGGCTCCGCAATAAAACAGCAGCCACTTCGGGACGGGGCAATTGCCAATGTTGAACCGTTGTATTTAACAATGTCGTACTCATCGACATTTGCTTCCAAGGTATAGGTACTGGAAAAACCGCCGGAAGAGGCATCGGCTGCCGGCGCCGCCTCCAGTACCGCACCTCCGGTTGCTGAACGCGTTGCACCTATCTGCGTCAACTTGGCTGTATAGCTAACTAAGCCTTCTCCATCACTGTTGCTGCGAATCCAAAGGCCGGTCGGGTCGGGCTCAGGGGGCTCAATCACGACAGGTGGCTGAGAGGAACTGCCACTGCCCCCGCCACCACAACTAGCCAGCAACACGAACGCAACGCTCGCGCAACAGCAATTTCGAATCGACACCCTACACTCCCCCAAGTCACATCTGCGGTGATGAAAAGTAAGCATACGACTCACGGGCCTGTGTCGCTATAAGATGCTTACCTCGCGGTCTCAAAAAACGATCAACGCCGAATAGTGAGGCAAAATCTACATTGCGGCGAAAAGGAATCCGGCTGCAGCAATGCCTGCCGCAATGAGCGCGTAGGGAAGCTGCGTCACCGCATGCTGATAGGTATTACACCCCGCGCCCTGAGCTGATAGCACCGTAGAGTCTGAGTAGAAGCAAGCATGACTGCCGAAACCGCTGGCCGATAACAGCGCTCCGATAACGAGCGGGATGCTGACATCGTAGGCCTGCGCCAGGGGGAAGGCGACGGGCATAGCGATCGCGATGACACCCCAGTTTGATCCCGTGGCGAAAGACACCGCTGACATGGTGACAAACACAATGACAGGCAGCATGGTGGCATTCATGTAAGGCTTCACCGCCTGTATGACATATTCGGTGAGTCCAATCCGATCATTCGCTTCTACAAACACAAACAAAGCCAGCAACATAGCCAGTACGGGCACCATGATTTTGATGCCGTTAGTGCAGGTATCGAACAACTCAGATAAGGGCATGAGCCTCAGCGAAGCAAAGTAGACAACGGTCACCAGAATTCCGGCGATGACCCCTCGTAACAGATCAACACTGGGGAAAACCGTGAAAAAGAGCAGCGCAAAGATAGGCAGGAAAAACGTAGACGGTCCACCATTACCAAACTCCATTTCAACGGCATCACCATCAGTGGCGCCCAAGTCACCTGTTGCCTCAGCCAGCTCCTCGGCTTTTCGCATTGGACCAATACGAGGAATGAATCCAGATGCCACCCACGGTACGAGCATGACCGCCACAAGCGGGTAGAACATATAGGGGATCGACTCGATAAATAACGACAAGCCCTGTCCGTCGGCGGCGACTGCATTTTTCTCCAGAAGACCTGCGAAATAAGCGCCCCAACTGGAAATAGGCACCAGTAGACATAAAGGAGCCGCGGTAGAGTCGATCACGTAAGCCAACATCGCTCGCGAGGTTTTAAAGCGATCGGTTACCGCCTTCATGGTCGCGCCCACTGTAAGCGAGTTCAGGTAGTCATCAAGGAAGATAAAGAGCCCAAGCACCCAAGTTGCAAACAGGCTCTGACCTTTCGAGCGCAGGCGTTTAAGTAACAAGTTACCGAACGCCATCGATCCACCACTGCGGACAAGCAACGCGATGAACACGCCGTACAAGGCGCAAACCAGTATTATCCAGGCAATGTCCTCATCACGCAGCACATCGAGTGACACCTCCGCGAGTGTGTCTACAAATCCGGTACCGTCCATCAAGATGAACGCGAAAATGGCGCCCGCAATAACCGATTCCAAGGTGCGCTGAGTGATGACAGCTAGGATAAGAACCAAGGCCGTCGGTAGCAGACTAACAATTCCGTATTCCATAGCCCCCAGAGCCTCTGAAAACAACATCGCTTTGGCTTGAGTCTACAGGGCAACACGGTGAAAATTCACCTCGACTTGATGTTTTGATCTTGAACCGCCATCCTCGCGCGTCGTTTTATGCGCGGTCAGGGGTAAATTGCTCTGAATTCTCCAAAAAACAGCGATACACGTCTCGCCGTCATCGGCGGAGGCTCATGGGGCACGACACTGGCATCACTGGTCTGTCGTAATGCTCACGTCACGCTGTGGGCGCGCGATTCGGATGTCGTGGATGAGATTAATGGCTCGAATACCCACAGCCGCTACCTCGCAGGTCTCAATCTCAATCCCCTATTGTCCGCAACCACGAGTCTCGAAGCGGCCGTGACCGACGCCCATGCTGTTTTTATGGCCATTCCATCGCACAACTTTCGGAGTGTATTTGAGCAGGTGGCGCCTCTGGTTCCCAGCGGCGCCCCCATCATCAGTATGACCAAGGGTCTCGAAGCCACGACGCAAAAGCGGATGACCGAGGTGATTCACGAGTACTGCCCAGATCATCCAGTAGGTGTACTGACCGGGCCGAATCTGGCGAGGGAAATCCTGGAAGGAAAAGCCGCGGCAAGCGTGCTTGCGCTCGATGACGCCTCGGCTGACTGGTTGCAGCCCATTCTCAATGTCGGCTTGTTTCGGGTCTATCGAAACGACGATGTGGTTGGCTGCGAGCTCGGTGGTGTCCTGAAAAATGTCATTGCCCTCGCCGTTGGTCTTGGAGACGGCCTCGGGGCTGGCGACAACACGCGGGCCGCGCTGATTACGCGAGGTCTCGCCGAAGTCACGCGCTTGGGCATTGCCTTAGGTGGTCGCGCAGAGACTTTCGCTGGGCTGGCAGGAATGGGCGATATGATCGCCACCTGTACCAGCCCGCAGAGCCGAAATCGCCACGTAGGGCTTCGACTAGCGGAAGGAAAGTCAGTACAAGAAATCACCGACGCCATGAACATGGTGGCAGAGGGTGTTAAAAGTGCGCCCACCGTCGTCTCGCTTGCAAACCGTCACGATATTGAGATGCCAATTTGTGGTGAGATGCAACGTATTCTCGAAGGCAAGGCCGATGCAACCCGGGTTTATCGGGGACTTATTCGCGTTGTCGCGGGAGCTGAATCGGAGCCCGGTTGACGCCTTGCCAATTGGGCCACATCTTGAGAACTCGATAGCACTGGAGCACCCTACAATGCGCCGGATCCAATTTGTTGTATGCGCCCTACTGCTCTGCCTCGTGGTGGGATGCAGTACAAGCCCCACAGGTAGAAGTCAATTTCTGATCGTTTCTCCAGAGTCAGCCATACAGCAGTCGCGCGGCGCCTATCGGCAAGCAGTGGAGGCACTCCGTGAAGAGGATGAGATATCCCAAGACCGATTACTGGAGTCGCGCGTCCGCCGCATTACAGGGCGAGTGGTAACTGCTGCCGTTACGAACTTCCCAAAGTCTGCCAACTGGGACTGGAGTGTGGTGATTGTCGACGATGCAGATACCGTGAATGCCTGGTGTATGGCCGGCGGCAAAATGGCTGTGTACACGGGCCTGTTTGAACAGCTTGAGCTCACTGATGCTGAATTTGCTCAAATTATGGGGCACGAGATTTCTCATGCGCTCGCTGACCATACGGCCGAGCGGATGTCGCGCGCCATGGCAATACAGCTGGGCCTTGTGGCCGTCAGTGCAGCGACTGATGGCAGTCGCGCTGCGGGGCAAAATGCAGAGCTCTTGGCCCAGGTCGCCCTCGAACTACCTAACAGCCGGGTGGCGGAGCGTGAGGCCGACACACTTGGCATGCGCTTAGCAACCCTCGCCGGATATGACCCAGAGGCCGCTGTAACTTTGTGGCAAAAGATGTCAGGCCTCGGAGACGATCGACCACCTGAATTTTTGAGTACGCATCCTGCCCCTAACGACAGACAAGCGCGACTTAATCAAATGATCCCGACCATGCGCGACTTGAATCCGACGGGCAAGAAACTGCCCGCCACTGCCATTACGATCGTCGACTAGGTCCTGCGATGCTGTTCGAACTGAGCAAGGACATCAGCGATGACCTGCGTCTCAGTCAGACCCCACAAGCAGTACCCCGCTGAGCCAGAGGTTAAGTGCACCTCAGTTACCGAGGTTGATCCCTCGACCGGAAGTACAACTTCATCACCGCTGGTATCAGGAGAAGCATCTACACCCTGAGGTGCCAGCTTCACCGCATAAACGAAACCAGATTCATCTTCAGCGCCAGCGGTCAGAGCAATCGAGCCATCAGCTCCGCTGTGATTGGTTACCGTTGCAGCAACACCGTTTTTATTAAGTTCAGCCGCAAACGCTGACAGGGCAGGGAGTACCGTTTCCCGCTGAAACGCTACAACCGCATTATCCGAGGGTGCCGTGAGCAGCGCTCCCAATCGAGACTGCCAGTCAACATCGGCATCTGTATCAAAGCTCGCTGAGGCTTTTCCAAAACTCGATTGCATATCGGACTGAAGCGATCGCTGAAGCCCCCAAAGGGCCCCTAAGAGGATCAACGAGAACGGAAGCGCACTTGCAATCGTCGCGGTTTGCAGTGCGCCTAAGCCGCCGGTAATCAGCAGGGTAGCCGAGATTGCAGCAATGATCCCTGTCCAAAGAACGCGCTGAAATACAGGCGTCTCATCAACGCCACCCGATGCCATCATGTTAAGCACCAAAGCGCCACTGTCGGCCGAGGTGACAAAAAAGATCACGATCATCACCAAACTCAAAAGCGATAGATAAAACGTACCCGGCAAATAATCGAGGAACAGGAACAGCCCAAGTGGCTGATCATTGGCAACGGCCTCGCCAAATGCCACCTCCCCCGCATGAATTAAATCGATAGCGCTACCACCAAAAACGTTCATCCAAAGCACCACAAACAAGGTCGGCGCCACCATCACACCAATCAAAAATTCTCGAATTGTGCGACCTCGTGAAATGCGGGCAATGAAAATGCCGACAAAAGGTGCCCAACTAATCCACCAGCCCCAATAGAAGATCGTCCAGCCGCCCAACCACTCAGTGTCTTCATAGGTGAAAAGGTTGGTCGATGTGGTTATCAGGTTGGCCACGTAGTAACCAAAGTTCTCCAGCGTGCCGCCCAAGATCAGGGCCGTAGGCCCGATCAGTAGTACGAAGCACAAGAGCGCTATCGCAAGAAAGGAGTTGATCTCTGAAAGACGTTTAATGCCCGAGTCTAGACCCAGCGCTACGGATACCGCTGCCATCGCCATGATCGCGACGGTGATAGCGAGTTTGAGACCGCCGGACTCTGGCACACCAAACAGGTAGTTAAGGCCGGTGCTCAGCTGCTCGACACCTAGGCCAAGGCTAGTCGAAATCCCGAAGGTGGTGCACACGATGGCGAAGACATCGATTGCCGCTCCCCAAGGGCCGTAGATACGGTCACCCAAAATTGGATAGAACGCAGAGCGCAGTGTTAGCGGCAAACCGCGCCGAAACGAAAAATAAGCCAGCACCAAGGCCATGAGTGCGTAGACGGACCAAGCATTGAATCCCCAGTGGAGCATGGTCAGGTTGACTGCCTGATTCTCTCCACCCACCGGAGCGCCCTCACCAACTGGCGGTCTGAGGTAGTGAACCACGGGCTCCGCCACACCATAGAACATGAGCCCGATCCCAACCCCGGCAGCAAACAGCATCGATAGCCACGAAAAAAGACTGTAGTCAGGTGACGAATTGTCAGGACCCAGTCGAATGTTGCCGACACGAGAAAAGGCCAGCACGACCGATGCGACCAACAATATGGCCATCACAATCCCGTAGAACCAACTCGCATTCTCTACGATCGCTGCTTGTAGTGTGCCGAACGCCGACCCGCTGGCATTTGGAAACAGGAGGACAATACCTACTGTACTCAGCAAAAAGGCGATGGATGGGATGAAAACTGCGCGGTCAACGACAAAACCGCGATCGGACAAATTCAACATGAAGTGCTTACTTATTAAAGTGTCAATGAAGTGTAACAGTAACTGCCTCGTAAACACTTCATCGCGCAATCAAAAGAGCAAGAAGTAGTTTGCGTATTAATTATTCACAGTTTTTAAAAATTTTATGATTTAAAACAACAGGTTATCGCTTCTTCCAGGCGGGCTATACCAATGAAATGCTTTGAGCTAGAATCTTTCGACCACTCTAATAACGGAAGTGTTCTATGTTTTTCACCAATAAGTTTGGCAAGCGGCCTTTATCGCTTGCCGTAGCCGCTGCTATTGCGCCGGCTTTAGCGTCCACAGCACTCGCGCAAAACCCTCAGCTTGAGGAAGTTGTCGTTACTGCGACCAAGCGTGCTGAAAACCTTCAAGATGTTCCGATCTCAGTCAACGCCTTATCTGGCGATGCTATGCGGTCGCAGAACATTATGACCTTCGATGACTACGTCGAGTTCCTGCCAAACGTCGTGAGCGCTGGTATCGGTCCAGGTCAGAAAGAAATTTATATCCGCGGTTCAGCCTCTGAGCAGTCGTCTATTACTGTTGCGCCAGCGCAGGGCTCTGCTCCGGGTGTGGCACTGTACCTCGACGAGATGCCCGTATCGTTTGGCGCTCGTAATCTAGATGTGTACGCAGCTGACCTTGAGCGAATCGAGGTGCTCTCTGGCCCTCAGGGCACGCTCTTTGGAGCAAGCTCGCAGTCGGGCAACATGCGTCTCATCACGAACAAGCCTAATCAGGACGAGTTTGAAGCCAGCATTGACTTTGGTATGAGCTCAACGTCGGGCGGCGCGGGCAGTAATAATGTCGAGGCGATGATCAACATCCCATTGAGCGATCGCGCGGCAGTTCGTTTTGTTGGCTACAGCGATAACCAAGGTGGTTGGATTGACAATGCCTCTGGCACTTTCACACCCAGCGGTGAGGTTATCGATCGCAACAACTCGGCTGGGTACGGTCCCTTCTTCGGCGACTTCCCGCTGACAACAATCCAATCAGCCTCAAACGCAGATCTTGCTGAGGATGACTGGAACGAAGCCAAGTACAACGGCTTCCGCGTCGCAGCGAGCTACGATTTCAACGATGAGTGGAGTGGCTTGCTGACTCACATGTCGCAGGAAATTGATGTCGAAGGGTCATTCTTGGTCGACCCAAGCTTGGGTGACGAGAAGTCGCAGAAGTTTGTGCCTGAGCACAACCTCGATGAGTTCGACATCACAACGTGGACCCTCGAGGGGCGACTGGCCAATCTCGATGTGGTTTACACCGGTGGTTACATCGATCGAGAAGTCGACGCTCTGATTGACTACACCCACTACAACAATGGCGGTGGCTACATCACGTACTACCTCTGTAGCGGCAACATCTACTCAGGTGATAAGGCCAATGCGCCTAACACGTGTTTTGACCCCACCAAGCAATATGCTGACGCGTCAACCAACGAGCGAACTACGCACGAAATCCGTTTGAGCAGTGACCCAGACAATCGTCTGCGCTGGATGGCGGGTGTGTACATGAGCGATGTCGACACGACTCACATTGGTGAATTCCAATATATGTCGACCAATGATGCGTTCAGTGAGCACATCATTAACTATTTTGGGTCGGGCGCTCCGTTCGAAGTTGGAAATACAACTATCCCTAATACGGCAGGTACAAATACCGTAGGCCCACGAAGCCCACTTACAACCTTCTATAATGATTATACGCGAACCGAGGAAGAGACCGCGTTCTTTGGTGAAGTTGCGTTCGATCTCACCGACGATCTAACAGTTTCTTTGAGTGCTCGACGGTATGATCTTAAGTCGCAGCTGCAGGGCGCTTCAAACTTCTCGTTCGGGTGTCGCTATGGCGCGCCATTCACCGATCGTGAAACGCCTGCAGGCGCGGGCTTCGGTAATGCTGAAGTCACGCCTGATGGCCGCTGTAACAGTAATGCCTTCAGTAACGATGTAACGTCACGTCTTCTTACATTGGGTGCCTACGCTGCATCAGGTGATAACAACATCATCTTGAACGCAACCAGCCCGAACGGTGCGCGTGACATGTTCCGTGGTGGCGGTAGCAACGCAGCCACATTAGCCGCGATCCAGAACGGCAACCTGGATATCAGTGATATCTCTGCAGACGGGTCGACGGAAGAAGAAGACACGATCGTTCGGCTGTCTCTGAACTACAACCTGTCCGATGACGTGATGGTTTACGGTATCTACTCAGAAGGCTATCGCCCAGCGACACAGAATCGTAACGCAGGCCAGTTGGCAGCAAACCAGAGCGGTGTATACGAAGGGTATGTGGTACCAGCCGTAGCGGTCACCGATACACTCGAGAACATTGAGTTCGGTATGAAGGGTGAGTTCCTCGATCGTACACTGCGATTGAATGCAAGCTTCTACATGACCGAGATCACTGACCTACAAGTATCTCGTTTTGACCCATCAAACGTAGCGTTCCTCGTCTTCATGGAGAACGTTGGTGATGCAGAGTCAAACGGCATCGATGTTGATTTCCAATGGGCTGCCGGCAACAACCTGTTGATTTCAGGTGCTGCCAGCTTCCTCGACACGGAAATCACTCGTCTGAACCCCCAGCTGCAGGGTGTTGCGGTTCCCGTTGGATCAGAGCTGCCCCTCGCACCTCGCTTCTCGGGTAACATCCGCGTCCGCTACGACTATGAAGTGCCCAGCATGGCCGCCAATGGCTACGTAACAGCTGCACTAGTACATCGTGGTGAATCGGTAGCTGGCATCGTAGGTAGTGCGGCCTTTATGGATGACACAGGTGTTCTCGCCTATGGCGCTTCATCTGGTCTGGGCCTGCAGAACGAAGGTGGCACGTTTGGTACGGTTAATGACCGTACTGGAAACCTTCCAGCAAACACCCGTTTTGTTAACGAGTCTGCAACCATGATCAACCTGAGCGCTGGTCTTGAGAAGGACAACTGGCTCGCTGAGGTTTACGTTCGTAACCTCACAAGTGAAGAAGGTGCGATCGTGCAAACGGCAGGTAAATTTACGCCTGAAGCAACAGTCAACCGACCCAGAACGCTTGGTTTGAGGCTCTCTTACCGCTTCTGATTTAGAGGCTAAGTTAGTACCCTATAAAGGGCGGACAGTGTCCGCCCTTTTTTGTTTCTACTAAGAAGAACGTTTATCCAGTGATTGCAGAGTCGATTCAACAAGCCCGTGTAGCCATGGGCAAGCGAGCCTTTAGCGAGTCTCGAGCCTTACTCAGCGAGGCGCTCACCGCTGAGCCAGACAACTTTGAAGCACGCTACACCCTTGCGGTATTAGAACGCGCAGAGGGTAGTCACGATAAAGCGCTAGAAATCCTGACTGCTCTGACAGCAGAAAAGCCCGACTTTGGCAGGGGCTTTCAAGAGATGGGCTTGTGCGAGCTTGCTTTAAAGCGGGAGCAAAAAGCAGTATCGGCGTTCGAAGAGGCTGTGGATCGTGATGGATCTCTGATTGATAGCTGGAAGTTCATCACTGCCTACTACCGACGAACGGGCGATCCTCGAGCTGAACAAGCAGGTAAACAGGTCGAATTTCTTGCCGCGCTCCCCGGTGAACTGCGGACCGTAATTAGCTATCTTGCAGCTAATCGACTCGGAGATGCGGAGCGTCTTTGCCGCTATTTCATGCAGCAGAACAAAACACATGTTGAAGGCATGCGTTTGATGGCTGAGATCGCTACTCGAACAGGTGTATTCGACGACGCGGAATTCCTCCTCGAAACGGTCATGGAGCTTGAGCCCGAGCACTACGACGCTGAAATCCAGCTGACTCATGTTCTACTCAGACGCCAGCGCTTTCATAAGGCGCACTCGCGCGCCAAGTCGATGTACCAACGCTTCGATAATCCTCCTCAACAAGTGCAGGCGCTCTACGCGTCGGTCTGTTTTGGTGTCGGCGAGAACGAAGAGGCTATTCGGGTGTATCAAGAGATGATCCGTACGATGCCAAAAGACCCTGCACTTCGGGTTTCGCTCGCACACATCTACAATGCCATCGGCGAATCCCATCGCGCTATCGACCTTTTCAAACAGGCTTACGACTTGAACCCAAGTTTTGGCGACGCCTTTTGGAGCTTGGCAAACACCAAGTCCTATCGCTTTACTGAGGATGAAGTCAACGCGATGACCGAAAGGTTGAGTAGCGATAACGCTCCCGAGCTCGACCGTATTCAAATGCATTTTGCTCTTGGGAAGGCGCATGAGGACAGGCAAAATTTTGCGGCCGCATTTGAAAACTATCAACAAGGAAACGCACTAAAGCTTGCGGCATCGAATCACAGCCGTGAGCAGCTCGACATCCGCGTCTCCACCCAAATAGATGTCTGCAAAGCCTCATTGTTTGATCGTCTAGGCGATGTGGGCCATACCGCACCAGACCCTATCTTTATTGTCGGATTGCCCCGTGCAGGTTCAACCCTGCTAGAGCAAATACTCGCATCGCATTCACAAGTGGATGGCACGATGGAGTTGCACGACATTCTCGATCTGGCCAAGCGATTGCGCGGCCGAGATAAGGCGAGCGACCCTAGCCCACGCTATCCGCGTATTTTGGGCGAGCTACCGGCTGAACGGTTTGAACAATTCGGCAAGCAATTTATAGATGACACGCGCGCCTACCGAGGCTCTGCACCTCGTTTTATCGACAAAATGCCAAACAACTTTTTCCACGTGGGGCTCATCAAACTCATCCTTCCCAATGCGAAAGTAATCGATGCACGACGACACCCCATGGCGTGTTGCTTTAGCGGTTACAAACAGTTGTTTGGTGAGGGTCAGGAGTTCTCCTACGGCTTGGAGGAGATAGGTAACTACTACAAGCAGTACGTTGATCTCATGAATCATTGGGACGAGGTATTACCTGGCTTTGTTTTGCGCGTTCAACATGAGGATGTCATCGACGACCTCGAGACTCAGGTACGGCGCATTCTGGACTTCTGTGGGCTCGAATTTGAGGAGTCCTGCGTGGAGTTTCACAAGACGAAACGCACCGTAAGAACACCCAGTGCGGAGCAAGTTCGCCAGCCCATCAATACCTCAGGCGTCGATCAATGGCGTAACTTTGAGGAATACCTTGACCCACTCAAACGTGCTCTCGGTCCCGAGCTGTTGACTGCCTATGGGATAGATGCTCCTCGATGATCTTCTCCTCCAGCAAGAAATTTATCTTTTTTGCAGTCCCAAAAACCGGAACCCATGCGGTCCGAGAGGTATTACGCCCTCTACTAAATGACGCAGACTGGGAGCAACAAATGTTAACCGGGCGCATGCTTTCACCCGTTCCAGAGCTCGCTAACATCGGACACGGTCATATTTCCTATCAACAACTCAGTCGCGCGGTTGGGCAGGAGGAAATAACAAAACACTTCAGCTTTGGCATTGTGCGCCACCCAATTGAGCGCTTTATGTCAGTGTGTGCCTTCCTTGCTCGAACGGATCCGAGCTACGCTGATGACCCCGTGGAGTGGGCCAAGCGTGCCTTTGGATTTGAACGCTTTCGTCAGCGCGTTTTGGTGCGCCCACAATCCGAACTTCTTATCGACGATAGCGGTGAGCTCGCACTTTCTTTTATCGGTCGCTACGAGCAGCTAGAGCGAGATTTGAACGTGATATGTGAGGAACTTGGAGCACCGCTTCCGACGTTAAAACGCAGAAATGTCACACCAAACAAAAAGCCAGACATCTACCGCGATGCTGATTTCGTGAGGGATTTAGAGGCGTTTTACAGCGCCGACTTTAGGTTGCTCGGCTACGAGCAGAGCTAAACTCAGCAACGCGTCGCGGGCGCAATGCCGCAGCAAGAATACGCTGATTGATAATGGGGTTAATCCCCACCTGATTCGAGGACGTCACCAGCACGCGCGGGTCCGGTTCCAGCTGAGAAGCGGTTCGCTCGAGAACACCTCGGTAGTGTGGAAACGCTGACTCACTGAACCCGTGCAAACTCCATATCTCGCGCCAGTCATGGACTAAGTCGAGCAGGAGATGCCTGTATCTAAGCATCGTGGCTGGGTCATTCGCCGTATTGGCTTCACAGTCCCCTAGCACTTGTTCAACGATCGCTAACATTTCTCCCGGCGCCATGACCGGCGCTACAGGGAACTGCTCCGTGCGCAGTTCAGGTATGAGCTGCGGGTCATAATTAATATCGATTGGGGCTGCGTTAGTTGCCGACCGCACGGTACGCCAAAATCGAGATGAACCCGAAAGATCGATGACCAAATGTACCCGCGAGAGGTTGCTTGCGTTGATTACTCGGTGCCGACGCCAAGAATCAAATAACCAGCTTTCACCCACCGCCATGTGTACCGACTCATCTCCACAATAAAAAATGACAGAGGGGTCCGTCACAATGGGCACATGAATACGCACACGGCTAACCCAGTGATAGTTAAAGTCCACATGCTCAGCGACTTGTGCACCAGGCGCTAAGCGCATAAGCCTCGATCTCGCCACGACCTCTCCAAATGACGCAACGGTCTGGTGAAGATAAGGACTTTCGCGAAGTGCCCGGGTTGCCTGCATCGCACCATCAAACGCATGGTTCATCTCACCGTCGACTGAAACCAGTGGCACAGCCGAATTACCCGGCAGTCCTGACGGGTGATCGAGCCAGAAATCCTGGGGTAGAGCTTCAACTTCACGCGCAAGCAACTGGCTGTCAAAACGCCAAGGAAGTTGAAGAAAAGGCTGATCGAATTCCATGCCGGCATTACGCCACAAAGCCGACGAAGATGACAGGTTACGCCCAATTTCAATTGAATACTTAGGGCTCAAAGTATTAAACTTGCCCTGAGGACGAAGAAAACCATGCAGAACAGCGACTTACCCGATCACGTGCTCGTGGCATTGCGGCGAATTATCCGAGCAACCGATTTACACTCTCGAAAGCTCGGAAAAAAAACGGGGTTGACGACACCTCAGCTGGTTATCATCCAAGCGGTCGGCGATCTAAAAGACCCGACTGTCTCTGACATCGCAAAAACGGTCAGTTTAAGTCTGGCGACAGTAACTACCATACTTAACCGGTTGGAGCGAAATGGCATCGTCAACCGGGCGCGATCGTCCGTAGATAGGCGTAGGGTCATTGTCACCTTAACCGAGGAAGGTCAGAGCCTAAAAAGCTCGGCACCCAAACCCCTTCAAGACAGCTTCGTTGATCGATTTTCACGCTTGGAATCTTGGGAGCAACATCTCATTGTCGCCTCACTCGAACGCGTGGCAGCAATGATGGACGCAGAAGACCTAGATGCAGCGCCACTGCTCGCCAGCGGCGACTCCGTCGTTTAAGCATCGAGTAAAGCTACGCGCTCTCATCTTTAACCAACGACTTCATCACAATCGAGAAGTCATCTCGCCCCAGACCGGCAGCCTGAAGCGCTTGATACACCGCATTTGCACGACGCCCAAAGTCAGCATCAACCGATGACTGCTCGGCCAGTTCGATAGCCAAACCCAAATCCTTTGCCATCAAGTCCACCATAAAGCCAGGCTTGTAATCGTTTCCTGCCGGCGCACCTTCCATAACCCCGGGCCAGGGGTTGTATACCTGGAGCGACCAGTTGTTGCCCGAACTCGCCTTCATAATCTCCGACTGGACCGAGGGATCCAAGCCATTGGCAGCCCCGATGGCTAGGGCCTCGCAGGTGCCGATCATATGAATGGCCAGCAGCATATTATTGGCCGCCTTGGCCACCTGCCCGGCACCGTCAGGTCCAGCGTGAAAAATTTTTTCCTCATTGCCCATCGCCTTTAGGACTTCTTTTGCACGGGTGAAGGCCTCGGCAGTGCCACCGCACATAAACGCCAGTGTTCCGGCTTGCGCTGCAGCGACGCCACCTGAAACGGGCGTATCCATAAATTCAATGCCGATGTCGCGGGCGGCTACGTGGAGCTCGCGGGCTGTCGCAGCGTCAATCGTGCTAGCGTCGAGTACGAGGGTTCCCTTGGGCAAACGCGAAAAAATGCCTGCATCACCCAGCATCACCGACTTGACGTGTTGGCCTGCCGGCAACATCGAGACAACCACATCGGCACCCGAAGTAGCGTCGTGAGCGGAGGGAGCCGCAACCGCACCAGCGGCTACCACGTCGCTCAACGCCGACTCTGATAAATCAAATGCCGTTACCGCCCAGTCGGCCTTGAGGAGGTTTTTAGCCATGGGACCGCCCATATTCCCAAGACCAATAAATGCGACCGTTGGCATCGAATTTCCTTTATAGACTTATATAAGTGAGTGCTTACTACCAAGGATAATCCATACTTGGAGCACCTTCAGGTTCATGAAAAAAGGACTCCAGTAAATCAGCGGGAACATCGCGCACGGCATCAAACTGCCACTTTGGCTGACGGTCCTTATCCACTAGCAGCGCTCTCACACCCTCCGCAAACTCTGGGTGTCGCATGATATTGGCACCCAAGCGTAACTCGGTATCGAAGACTTCCTTCAATGAGTAATCGATTGAATCATTCAGCTGCCTGAAGATCCACGAAGCAGCAAGTTTCGAGCCGTGAGCAAATCCATCACGCGCCTTTTGCAGCCATGCATTGTCGCCATCATAAGCCAACAGACGGTCCGATATCGCCACCAGATCATCGCCCGCCATCAACGCGTCAATCTCGGGCATCAGTGGCTCAACGACGCCCGCCGGGAGGTCTGCAGCTGGCGTCATTCCTAGGATAGCGTCAACAATCGCTGTATTGGCCTCCGGATCATCAGTCCAGTCAGCCCCTGCCAAAGCCGCCATCACCTCATGTCGCTGCTCGTGCGCAAGGAAGACATCACCCAAATTGGCAAACAGCGCGTCCGCGGCGTTGATGTGCGCCGAGGTCAATGACAAGAAACGCCCGATCATTCCTGGCGTCCGATTCAAGAAGTAACTACCACCTACGTCAGGGAACAGCGCAATCGTGATTTCCGGCATACCGATGCGGGTTCGTTCGCTGACAACCCGGTGGCTACAACCAGCCATGACGCCCATACCGCCACCCATCACAACGCCATGGCCCCAACAGATCACGGGTTTAGGGTAAGTGAACAGCACGTAATTCATCTGGTACTCGCGCGCAAAAAAGTTTTCGGCGTAAGTACAGGGACCACCCGGATTCTCAATCGAGGACCGACGCAGCTCATGAACATCGCCACCGGCGCAAAACGCCTTCTCCCCCTCACCATCAATGTAGACCGCGGCAATGGAATCATCCTCGGCCCACTCAAGGAGCTTACCGAGCATGATTTCAATCATCTCCGCATCGAGGGAGTTAAGAATTCGGGGTACGTTCAAGGTCAAACGACCCACTTGGCGATCACCCTCGCCCAAGGTTGAAACTACTACAACTTCTTCGCTCATCGGTTCTTCCACTCTGGCGCACGCTTTTCTAGAAAGGCGTTTACACCCTCCTTTTGATCTTCGGTTGAAAATAGCGCCACGAACTCGTCACGCTCTGCCACCAATCCAGCGCCAATCGCAATGTCTCGCGCGGAATGAATAAGCCTTTTACAGGCAGCAATCGATGTTGGACTTTGATCTGAGGCCCGCTTGGCCAAATCGATGGCTGTTGAAAGTGAAGTGCCCGGCTCAACAACCTCCTCCACCAGACCAAGGGTCATGGCTTTTTCAGCCGACACACGCTCGCCGCAAAGAATCATGCGCTTTGCCCACCCTTCACCTACAAGCTGTGCGAGTCGCTGGGTTCCGCCTGCGCAAGGAAGGAGCCCTACACGAGCCTCTGGCAGGGCGAGTACCGCGTGCGACTCGGCGATACGAATGTCACACGCCAACGCTACTTCGAGACCACCGCCCATGGCATAACCATTAATTGCAGCGATCGAAACACCTCGATAATCCGCCAAAGTCTCAAACGCGGCCCCAAAGGCATCACCCATGGCACCCGCAGCGACAGGATCGCCGCTGGCAAACTGATTCAAATCAGCACCTGCTGAAAAGAACTTCTCGCCCTGCCCCGTGATGACCAAGGCGCGGACGTTGGCCATACCATTGAGCTCATTCACAACGGTCTCGAGAGCTGGAAGACTCTCGAGATCCCAGGTATTAGCTGCGGGGTTATTGATCGTGACGCTTGCAATGCCGTCCTCGATTGACACCAACACCTTTTCACTTGGACTGATACTCATTGGATAACCTCCAGCGCACCATCCATCAACGCTTGTCGCGAAATAATGACGCGCATAATTTCATTGGTGCCCTCGAGAATTTGATGAACGCGCGTATCGCGAACATAACGCTCCATCGGATACTCACGAATATAGCCATAGCCGCCGAACAACTGCAGCGCGTCGTTACACACTTTAAACCCGGCATCGGTGGCAAAACGCTTTGCCATCGCGCAATAGGTTGAGGCGTTGGGATCACCGCTATCAAGCTTACTGGCCGCAAGGCGAATCATCTGTCTCGACGCGACCAGCTCTGTGAGCATGTCGGCGATCTGAAACTGCGTATGCTGAAACTCGGAAATCGCGCTATTGAACTGCTGTCGGTCTTTCACATAAGCAGTGGCATCGACAATGGCCTGCTGCGCCGTGCCCACCGAGCAGGTTGCGATATTGATTCGACCACCATCCAGCCCTTCCATGGCAATGGAGAAGCCCTGGCCCTCTTCACCTAGTCGGTTGGCCGCCGACACGTGAACATCATCAAAGCTGATCTGCCGCGTGGGTTGCGCATTCCAACCCATCTTGCTCTCTTTCTTACCGTAGGTGATTCCCTCGAGATCAGCGGGCACTAGAAAGGCGGTAATGCCCCTGGCTCCGCTATCACCTGTTCGCGCCATGACAACGAGGACGTCTGTGTCTCCAGCGCCTGAAATAAAAACCTTGCTGCCATTGAGGCGGTAGCTATCGCCCTCTCTCGTCGCTGTTGTCCGCAGCGACGCCGCATCTGAGCCAGCACCGGGCTCGGTCAAACAATACGAGGCCAAAGTCTCACCAGCCACCAGTGATGGACACCAGCGATCGACAACCGATTGCTGACAATACTTCCCGATCATGGCGGTCGCCATGTTATGTATGGTCAAAAAAGCGGCGGTCGTTGTACAGCCTCTCGCAAGCTCCTCGACAATAAGACTGGCATCCAGCCGTGACATACCGAGCCCTCCGGCCTCTTCCGGGGTATACATCCCCATAAAGCCGAGGTCGCCCGCCGCCTTCAGGGCAGTTTTTGGAAACACTGATGACTCGTCCCAATGAGCTGCATTGGGACGAAACTCTGCCTGCGCAAACTCTCGGGCGCTGGCAACGTAGGCGTTTTGCTCTTCGCTTAGCTCAAACTGCATGAGAAGACCTCACAGTGAAATATCGGGGCATGTGTTGATTCATTTTATCCATGGCACCTGTCGGTGCTATTGTGGCGTTAGACAGCGAGGCGCGCAAAAGAACGCGAGCTTTAATTCATAATTTTTTCGAACTATGTCCAAACTCACAGCTATCACATCAGATTTTGCCAGAGCCATTGAGCACCTGGGTACAGAACATTTTGTCCCTACGATCGCGGAAGTGTTGTGTGGCTTGGTCAATGCTGACGACGCCACCGTCATTGTCTACGGTCATGAGGAACTGCCGACCATCAGCTTTGCAAGGCCACTAGCCGGCAAGGAAGAAAGCTCACTTGCCACTTACCTCACTGGACCTTTCTTACTAGACCCGTTCTATCGTGCTGCGGCCTACGACCAGCAGTTTGGTGTTTATCGCCTTGCTGATCTCGCGCCCGCGAGCTTCCGGAGCTCAGAGTATTACAAAAACTGGTACAAACACTGTGGCTATGAGGACGAATGCGGGCTACTCATCCGTCTTGCCAACGAGAACTTTATCAATATCTCTATTGGTCTTACGTCCGAAGGGGCCCGCTTCA
>CAJWQE010000040.1 GCA_913045375.1 uncultured Halieaceae bacterium
CTCGGAATCTATATTCAGGCGGATTATGACGACTGCAGCATCGGCAGCATCATGGTGCCACCTGCCGTGGGCGAGCGGGGCGACAAAGAGCTCAAGATGCGATTCCTACAGCAACTGGGCGCCCATCTGCAAAAAGTTAGAAACAAGAAGCGCGACTTTATCCTTTGCGGAGGGTGGGAGCTTGCCTGGCAGCCGCGCGATGCAGAAGAGTCGGGAAATCGCCTCGACATTCCGGGATTTAGTAACGAAGAGCGCGACTGGCTTGGATCGCTCTATCGCATGGGTTATTGCGATGCATTCCGTGAAGTGGAAACGGATGCAGACGATTACACTTGGTGGCCAGATGGTGACGACGGCCCTGGCGTGCGAACCGATACCCATATCATTTCAGACAGCCTCGCGCCCCACGTCACCCAGGCCGATATAGAGAGTGAAGAGGCGTTCTCCAGCCATGCCGCAGTCACGATCGACTATGACATTGTGCTGTAAAGCGATAGTTAGTATCGCTATGAGCGACTAAGCGCCTCGAGTTGCGCCTGACTCAAGGTCTGACACGCCGACTCAGCAAGATCTAGCAATGTGTTTAGCTCAGCGCGAGTAAACACTTTATCCTCAGCGGTGCCCTGAACCTCAATCAATCCTCCACCGGCCAACATAACGACATTAATATCACTCTGCGCGGTGGAATCCTCAGGGTAATCGAGGTCAACCACTGGCTGGCCGTTCCACATCCCCACAGAAACAGCGCACACTCGATCAATCAGCGGATCTGCCTTGAGGGCCCCAGCACGTTGCAACTTGTTTAACGCCGACACTACCGCAACGCTGGCACCAGTAATGGCCGTTGTCCGTGTACCGCCATCCGCTTGAAGCACATCACAATCGATGGTCATCGTTCGCTCACCCAATGCCTTCAGATCGATGCTGGCTCGCAAAGACCTGCCTATCAAGCGCTGAATTTCAACCGTTCGGCCAGTTTGTTTTCCTCGGGCCGCCTCACGGTCCACTCGGGTACCGGTTGAACGCGGCAACATGCCGTACTCGGCTGTTAGCCAGCCCTGTCCCTTGCCTCTCAAGAACGGCGGTACACCGTCAGAAATGGACGCCGTACATAGCACCTTTGTATTTCCAAAGCATGCCAGCACACTGCCTTCCGCTTGATGGGTGTAATTGAGGTGAAATTCGATTTCCCTCATCTGATCAGGTCGGCGACCGCTCGGTCGTTGCTCAAGGGATTGCATGGTGTTGGAGTCCATAAACTGCTCGCGAATACGAAGGTGTCGCTGCGCAGTCTACTTGTTAGACTAGCGACTTTCGACGTCCTTGGAGAAACACATGCCGCAGAGCATGACTGGATTTGCTAATCAGACCATCACCGTAGGTGATTGGAACCTGTCCATCGAGTGCAAATCTGTCAACAGCCGGTTTCTGGATCTCACCCTCAAGCTCCCTGATGTCCTAAAACGATCAGAACCGCAGTTCCGAAAAATCGTCAGCGATAACATTGTCAGGGGGAAAGTAGAGCTGGCCATTCGGCTTGAGCGAGCCGAGCAGTCATCGGACGCCAGCATTAATCTGGAAAAACTGTCAGAAATGAAGGGCGCGCTCGAGAAGGTCATTGAGCTCATGCCCGATGCGCGAGCACCTACAGCCCTAGACATACTGATGACTCAAGGAATTTGGGTTAGCGATAAGCTCGACGTCGAGGCGCTGAATAAAGAGTGCATCGCGGTAATGCCTGGTATTGTTGAATCGCTACGCAGCCACCGTCTAGAGGAAGGGGCAAGACTTGAAGAGCTATTAATCGAGCGGTGCGATGGCATCCAAGCCATCGTTGCTAATTACCGGGACCAACTACCCGAACTTCAAGCAGCCCAGCAACAGAAACTCATGGATCGCATCAACGCGATCGACGTTGCCAGTGATGACAAACGACTCGAGGAAGAGCTGGTTTTCCTGGCAAATAAATCGGATGTTGCCGAGGAGCTAGATCGCCTCGATGCGCATCTCGAGGCCATCAGTGACGCGCTTAATTCGAAGGAGCCCTGTGGGCGCAGGCTCGACTTTCTGATGCAAGAACTCAATCGCGAAGCCAATACCCTGGGCTCAAAGACAACTTCATTGGTAACGACCAATGCGGCGGTGGAGCTCAAAGTGTTGATCGAGCAAATGCGAGAACAGGTGCAGAACCTTGAATAAGAACGATCACCCGACAGGCCAGCTATACGTTATCTCTGCTCCCAGTGGCGCGGGCAAAACATCGCTAGTGAAAGCACTGTTAGAGAGCACTCCCAACTTGGAAGTCTCGGTCTCACATACCACGCGCGACATTCGGCCAGGTGAAACTGATGGCATCAACTATCACTTTGTCGATGAGTCACAATTTGAATCCATCCGGGACGCCGATGGCTTTTTTGAGTGGGCGCAGGTATTTGGAAACTTCTATGGCACCAGCAGTCAGGCGGTACAAGAGAAGCTCGCTGACGGTATCGACGTTATATTAGAGATTGACTGGCAAGGCGCGCGGCAGGTTAAGGCGCTTGTAAACACCGCCATCTCCATCTTTGTACTCCCACCGTCTACCGCAGCCCTGCGTCGTCGTCTGACCGATCGCGGACAGGACAACGATGAGATTATTGAGGGCCGCATGCAGGCTGCTCGAGATGAGATAGCCCACTACAGCGATGCAGATTTCATTGTACTCAATGATGACTTTGAGACGGCACTACATGATCTGCAATCCATCATCCGTGCTCACAGGCTGTCACAGAAGATACAGTCCCGGGAACTCACAGGCGTCATTGCCGATTTACTTCGGTAATGCCACGCTTTCACAGTCGACAAGCGCGCTACGCAATCGCTATACTGCGCGGCCGTTTACACACCAGGAAACAAAGATGGCACGAGTAACCGTTGAAGACTGCCTCGATAATGTTGATAACCGCTTTGAGTTGGTCTTATTGGCCGCGAAGCGCGCACGACAGTTGAGCACAGGCGGCAAAGATCCACTCGTAGAAGTAGAGTCCGACAAGGCAACCGTTCTTGCGCTTCGCGAGATTGCTGAAGGTCTCATTACGCCTGACGTTATGGCTCGCGAACACGAGCTGGAAGCTGAAGAGGAATTTGCGGCGAGCTTTGAAACACCCGTGCTCTGAGCTGCAATTTAAGGACCGGTGTCCACACCTCTTCAAGCCCTAGGAGCCTCTTTCAACGACGTCACCCGACGTCTGGGGCTCCACACAACCTCCAGACCTCAGCTACTTCCCTCACACAACCAGCGACAGTCGTTTACTGGCTTCGAGGATATTCTCGCAAGCTACCTGCCCCCCGAACGAGTCAACGACATAAAACGCGCCTACTTTTATGCTGAACAAGCGCACTACGGCCAAGCGCGTCGAACCGGTGAGCCCTACGTAACCCACCCGCTGGCGGTTGCTACCGTACTGGCACGTATGCACATGGACCATGAAAGCATCATGGCCGCGCTGCTACATGATGTTATTGAGGACACGGGTGTCACCAAGGAAGACATCAGAACGCAATTCGGCGAGGAAGTTGCCGACCTTGTGGATGGCGTGAGTAAGCTGACGCACGTTGATTTCGATAGCGCCGAGCAAAAGCAGGCTGAAAACTTTCAGAAAATGGCGCTGGCGATGGCCCGGGATATCCGTGTCATCCTCGTAAAGCTCGCCGACAGGTTGCATAACATGCGAACACTCGGTGCGCTCAAGCCCGAGGCGAAAAAACGGATTGCTAACGAAACGCTGGATATCTATGCACCGATAGCAACACGACTGGGTATGAATGAAGTGCGCATGGAGTTTGAAGACCTCGGCTTACGCACACTCTACCCAATGCGGGCACGTCGCCTGGAAGCCGCTAGAGAAGCGGCCGGTGGTAGACGCAAGCAGTTGATTGAGCAGATTAGCGAGCAGTTAGAGCAAGCGCTGTCGCGCGAGGGGATTCAGGGCGCAGTCATCGGCCGGGAAAAACACCTCTACAGTATTTATTCCAAAATGCGTGAGAAGCGAAAGTCGTTCTCAGACATCATGGATATCTTTGCCTTCCGAATCATATGCGACGATGTTGATGCCTGTTATCGAACGCTCGGCATTGTGCATTCGCTCTATAAGCCAGTCCCTGGTGAATTTAAAGATTACATTGCTATACCCAAGGCCAATGGTTACCAATCACTGCATACCGTTCTGAAAGGCATGCATGGCGTCCCCATTGAAATCCAAATACGCACTCGCGATATGGAAGACATGGCAAACAACGGGATTGCCGCACACTGGCTTTATAAAAGCCAGCAGAACAGTGCCAATATCCCTCAAATGCGCGCTCGAGAATGGGTCCAAGGCCTCCTTGAGATGCAACAAACAGCCGGTAATTCGCTTGAATTTATTGAGAGCGTGAAAGTCGACCTATTCCCCGATGAGGTTTATGTCTTTACACCCAAAGGCGCCATCATGGAGCTCCCAAAGGGGGCCTGTGCTGTCGATTTCGCCTACGCGGTACACAGTGGTGTAGGTAACCGCTGTGTCGCCTGTCGGATCAATAATCAGCTTGCACCGTTGTCAGAGCCACTGGAAAGCGGTGTCACCGTGGAAATCGTGACATCCCCGGCCGGTCGGCCTACACCATCGTGGCTGAATTTTGCTGTGACCGCGAGAGCGCGATCGCAGATAAGGCACTTCTTGAAGCAGCAGCAACGGGAAGACTCTGTTGCACTCGGTCGCAAGTTGCTGGAGAAAGCTCTCACGACCTTGCAATCGGATGATGCGATCACAACCGAATCATTAGAGGCTCTCATCAGTGCGCATTATCCCAATAGCGCTTACGACGATATCCTCACCGATATCGCCCTTGGAAATCAGCTGCCGCAGGTGGTCGCCGCCAATCTACTCGGTCAGGCAGGCGCCTCCCTCGAAAATGACCAAAGTGCGATGGAAATCAAAGGCACCGAGGGCTATGTACTCGTTTACGCAAAGTGCTGCTGCCCCCTACCCGGCGACCCCATTGAGGGCTTTTTAAGCCCAGACAGAGGTCTCGTCGTCCATCGCGAGAATTGTCGAAACCTCTCAGATCTGAGAGAACAACCTGAGCGTTTAATGCCCCTCAGATGGGACGATCAAATCGAAGGCACCTACCCTGTCGCTATTCGGATCGAAATGGCGAACCAGCGCGGCATGATCGCCACGCTAGCGACAAAACTCAGTGCCATTGGTCTCAACATCGAGCGCATATCGACCCAAGACGAGTCAGTGCACTTTTCCAGCATCATCATTGAATTGCAGCTAAACAGCCGAGTCCACCTCGCCCGCGTGATGAAACGCGTTAGGGTGATGGAAGGCGTACGCAAAGTGGTTCGCTGCAGTCGCCGCTAACGAGGTCACATCTCATGAACAACAGAGCTGTTATCAGTACCGCCGCTGCTCCCGCCGCCATTGGCCCTTACTCGCAGGCGGTGAAAGTAGGAAATACCGTGTGGATATCGGGGCAAATACCACTGGACCCTGAAACAATGGAAGTCGTAGAAGGCGGTATCGAGGCGGAGACGCGTCAAGTATTCGCAAATCTCAGCGCCATTGCTGAGGCGGCGGGTGGGTCACTCGATAACTCTGTGAAAATTAATATTTCGCTCACTGACCTAGCCAACTTTCAGGCGGTTAATGCGGTGATGGCCGAGGCATTCAAAGAACCTTATCCCGCACGAGCCTGCGTACAAGTTGCCGCATTGCCTAAAGGGGTACAGGTAGAAATCGAGGCAATACTCGCGATCTAAAAACCTAGCGGTGTTGCATCAAAGCCTCGCGGTAGCCCTCGCGAAAGGTGGGGTAACGAAGTTGAAAGCCCGTTGATAAAAGCTTGGCGTTGCTAATACGCCGATTGCCTCTCGGCTGATTTTCTCGCTCGCCTGTCGGCTCCCGGCCAAGCTGCTCGAAACACCAGGCCTCTAGATCAGCGGTTTTCACTGGCTCATTGTCATTGAGAGACAGTGTTGAGGGAATCCGAGCCCCCTTGATATACAAGTCAATCAGGTGGGCGAGGACGCCCGCCACATCTTCCCTATGAATTCGGTTGGTGTATCCAGTGCCCAGTTGGGACTTCAAACCCTCGAGGATGGGCTTGAGCATGATGGGCCTTGCACCATCGTAAAGCCCACTGGGGCGCAATACCGTTGTGGTTGCGTGACGGCGGAAGCTAGCCTCGCCATCGAGCAAGGCGTCGACGTAGGGGTCGCCGCCGGCCAGCGGTGAATCTTCGGTGACCCAGCCACCTGCCTTCTCGGCGTAAACCCGTGTTGATGACACGAAAATGGCGCGCTCAGCATATGTTAAAACACCCGCCTCACAGATATTACGTGCCGCCTGAGCATAGCCCAACCGGTATCCTTCGAGATCACGGCTTGCTGGCACAGGCGTAAAGATAACCACATCGGGTGTCAGCGAAGCCGCTTCCGCCAAGGTGTCCCTTTGCGTGTAATCCCCAAAGACCCCCTTGACTCCCTCTGGCAGTAACTCCGGTCGACGAGAGACACCAACAATCTCGGCCGCGCCGCTGAGCTTTGGCACCAAGCGCCGAGCCAGATCGCCAAAGCCTATGACCATTACCTGTGGAGTCTTCACCTGCCTACCTTCATGCCGCTATTATCCTTGGGCCACCAAGACGAAATGTATTGTGCCGACCGACATTCTTCAGCTGCCGCTGCAGCAATTCAAGGGCGTAGGCCCAAAGGTTTTTGAAAAGCTGAACGCTATGGGTCTTCGCACCATAGAAGACATGCTATTTCATTTTCCCTTGCGCTATCAGGATAAAACCCGCCTGACAGCAATTGGCGAACTGCGTGAGGGCATGGACGCCGTTGTCAGAGGAACCATACGCGCATCCGGCATTGCCAGAGGTCGCAGACCTACGCTTATCGTCAAAGTAGACGATGGAACCGGTCTTACAACGCTCCGATTTTTTCATTTTCGCCGCGCGCAAGCCCTTCAACTCAAGGTTGGTGAGATCATCACCCTCTTCGGGCAACCGCGCCTCGTAGGAGGTCAGCCGGAGTTCGCACATCCCGAATATCAGGTGGGTGAGCGAGAAACAGAGCTGGAAGATGCATTGACTCCTGTTTATCCAACGACCGAGGGCATGGGTCAAAGCACGCTGCGTAATCTCGCTAGACAGGCATTGACATACCTCGCGCAAAACCCACCAGACGATTTACTTCAGGGACGGTTAAAGGACGCGCCTTCCATGGCAGAGGCTATCGCTCTGTTGCATCAGCCGCCAGCCAGCGTGAACACACAGACCATTCTCGAGGGACGACACCCTGCGCAACTCCGTCTAGCGAGCGAGGAGCTCATCGCACACCAGATTTCGATGCTGTCTCGACGCGCGCGGACATTGCAACTGCAGTCTGCACGAGCAGCAGAAGGTGGCAAAATCGCCAAGGCCATTATCGACACCCTACCGTTCTCACTTACCGGCGCGCAAACGCAAGTTTGCTCCGAAATTGTCGAGGACCTAAAAAAACCGACACCGATGCTAAGGCTACTTCAGGGCGACGTTGGTTCAGGCAAAACGCTGGTAGCAGCCATCAGCGCTGCGCACATGGTGGAGGCGGGACATCAAGTGGCACTGATGGCTCCCACCGAGCTATTGTCCGAGCAACATTTTCGTGGCTTTAACCAATGGTTCGAACCCCTAGGAGTCAAAGTGTTGTGGCTGACCGGCCAAATCAAAGGCAAGGCTCGACGCGAGGCGCTGGCGGCTGTTGAAGAGGGCGAGGTCGACATCGTGGTCGGTACGCACGCGTTATTTCAGGACCATGTGACATTCGCATCACTTGGCCTGGTGCTGGTCGATGAGCAGCACCGCTTTGGCGTCAATCAAAGGCTGTCACTTACCCGCCGGGGAAAAAATGACATCACCCCCCACCAGCTGACCATGACCGCCACCCCCATACCACGAACACTGTCGATGGTGGCGTACGCGGACTTGGACTGCTCGGTGATTGACGAGCTTCCACCCGGGCGAAAACCCATAACGACGGTATTGATTGATACGGCACGCAGACAACAGGTGATTGACCGCGTTGGCGCTGCATGCAGAGAGGGGCGCCAGGCCTACTGGGTCTGCGCCTTGATTGAAGAGAGTGACGCGTTGCAGGCAAATGCGGCTGAAATAGCCGCAGCACAACTGAGCGAAGTCTTAACCGACCTGAAAGTAGGTCTCTTACACGGCCGACTCAGTGCTGATGAGAAAGCAGAGATGATGGCCGCCTTTGCTGCAAATCGCATTGATATCTTGGTCGCGACGACCGTTATTGAGGTCGGTGTGGATGTGCCCAACGCAAGCATGATGATCATCGAAAATGCGGAGCGTTTCGGGCTAGCGCAATTGCACCAATTGCGTGGGCGAGTAGGCCGAGGTGCCATAGAGAGCCATTGCTTGTTGATGTATCAATCACCCCTGAGCCAAACCGCCAAGCAGCGTCTTGCGGTCATGCGGGAATCACAAGACGGGTTCGTTATAGCGGAGAAAGATCTGAGCATTCGCGGGCCCGGGGAAGTGCTGGGAACACGACAGACCGGGCTGTCATCATTCCGAGTCGCTCGACTTCCCGAGCACGAAGCGCTTCTGGAGACGGCACAAACTGTCGCCGAGGAGCTAGTACGGGACGACCCCAAACGGGCAGAACAGATTGAGTCGCGTTGGACTCGCGCACGCGAAGCCTTTGCACACGTATAATCACTAATAAGAACTTTTTTGGATGACCTCTTGTCAGCGATAGCCCTAACACGACAAAAACTCAGCGCGCTCCTGCGGGTGATTCGATTTGACAAGCCCATTGGGACTTACCTATTGCTCGCACCCGCGCTGTGGGGTCTGATCATTGCGTCAGAGGGACTCCCAACACCGTTCCTGATCTTCACTTTTATTGTCGGCGCCTTCGTTATGAGATCGGCGGGGTGCACCACCAATGACCTCACCGATCGCAAGTTGGACGGCTTTGTTGAGCGAACCCGTAACCGACCTCTGGTAACCGGTGAAGTATCGGTCATTGAAGCGCTCTGTTTGCTGTTTGGTTTACTGGGGCTTGCATTGTGGTTGGTGATGCAAATTAACTGGCTCACCGTACAACTATCGTTCATTGGCGCAGCGCTAACCATCGTGTATCCATTCATGAAGCGCTTCACCCACCTACCACAAGTCGTCCTAGGCATGGCCTTCTCTTGGAGCATTCCCATGGCCTTCGCAGCCGCCACGGAGACGATGCCGGCTGGACTGTGGTGGTTGTTCCTCGCAAACCTTTTATGGGTCGTGGTCTATGACACGCAGTACGCCATGGTGGATCGAGAGGACGATCTCGAAGTGGGTATCAAGTCGACAGCCATACTGTTTGGTGAAGCCGATACGCGAATCATTTTGAGCCTACAGGTAGTGTGTTTGCTCTGCTTTGTGGCGACCGGCCTGAGCTTTAATCTGGGCGTTATTTACTTCCTATCGATTGCCGCAGTCGCTGCACTGTTTATCAGACACCAGCGACTCATTAGCGATCGGTCACGCGAAACCTGCTTTCAAGCCTTTAACGAGAGTAAGTGGATTGGTTTAATCGTGGCGGTTGGGCTACTGGGACACTACGCCACTCTATCCGTATAAGCCCTGAATACTAGCCAGACTCTCCAGCGTGGAACTTCGACTGTACCCAACCATAAATGATTTACCCAAAGCGGCTTGGGACGCGTCGTTCTCGACTGGCTACCCCTTTCTAACGCACAGGTTTCTCGAGGGGTTAGAAACATCAGGTAGTACGGGCAGTCAGTCTGGTTGGCAAAACTGTCACCTTGGTCTTTGGGACAAGGATCATCCAATCGCCCTAGCACCCGGATTTTTGAAGAGCCACAGTTACGGTGAATATGTCTTCGACTGGTCATGGGCTGATGCCTGGCACCGGAGTGGTTTGGACTACTATCCGAAGCTTGTAACCGGCGTACCGTTTACACCGGCGACTGGGCCTCGGTTATGGACAGACAACGACCATCCTGATGCGCAGCTCGAGTTGATCTCAGCTGTCACTGATTGGTGCGCGTCCGAGAACATCTCGAGCTGGCATATTTTGTTCCCGGACGAAACGACCTCGACACAACTGGCAACTGCTGGCCTGATGCAACGCATGACCACGCAGTTCCATTGGTTTAACCGAAACTACTCAGATTTCGATGACTTTCTTTCTGCCTTTAACAGTCGAAAACGCAAAGCCCTCAAGAAAGAACGAGCAGCGATTGCGGCTCAGAACCTACAACTCGTCACCAAAACCGGTAGCGACATTAGCGAGGAAGACTGGGCATTTTTTTACTACTGCTATCAGACGACCTATCTGAAACGAAGCGGCCACCAAGGTTATTTGACTGGCGACTTCTTTACGAAAGTCTGCCCCCAGTTAGGTGAAAGTACCGTCATGGTCATTGCGAATGAGGGTGAGAAGCCCGTCGCTGCTGCGCTGTACTTCGTTGATGACGATACGCTGTACGGTCGCTATTGGGGCTGCCTCAAGGAATTTGATTTTTTGCACTTCGAGGCCTGCTACTACCGTGGCATCGAGTATTGTATTGAGCGCGGTATCAGCCGCTTCGATCCGGGTGCGCAAGGCGAACATAAGATACAGCGTGGCTTCGAGCCCACACTCACTTATTCAAACCACTGGGTAGCCGAACCACGGTTAAAAGACGCGGTTGCTGACTTTTGCCGGCGAGACTGTGATCACGTTCGTCGCTACCGGGACGAAGCTGCCACGTTACTACCCTTTAAACAGGAGTCGTAACGCCAAATATTGTCGACTACGCTGGCGCCTCGTCACGCAAAAAGACCCATTGCGGTCCTTTCGAATGTTCCTCGCTAAAGTAGTACCCGGATTCGTTGAAGGCCTTGAGCGCCTCGGGATCAGTAATTCGGTTGTCGATGATGTAACGCGCCATGACGCCTCGCGCCTTCTTGGCGAAAAACGAAATCATCTTGTACTGACCGTTCTTAAGATCCTTGAACTGCGGCGTAATGACGTCAGCGTTTAGGCCTTTTGGCTTCACCGCCTTGAAGTACTCATTGGAAGCCAGATTAATCAGAACCTCAGTATTCGCCGAGGCAAGGTCTTCGTTGAGGGTATCCGTCACCCGATCACCCCAGAATTCATAAAGATTCTTGCCACGTTGGTTCGCAAACTTAAGCCCCATCTCAAGTCGATATGGCTGCATGAGGTCCAAAGGCCGCAGCAGGCCATAGAGGCCAGACAGAATTCTCAGTCTGGCCTGTGCGAACTCGAGATCGCTTTCGCTCATCGAATCTGCCTCAAGGCCCGTGTAAACGTCGCCTTTAAACGCAAGCACCGCTTGCTTTGCATTATCGGCGCTCGCCTCTTCCTGCCAGTTCATGAAGCGCGCGTGGTTGAGGTCCGCAATCGACTCGCTCACACCCATCAGCGAGCGAATATCATCCGGAGCTAGCTTTCTAGCGTCGTCTACCAACAGGGCCGACTGATCCATAAATCGCGGAGTCGTTGAGGTCGCTGTTGTAGACGGTGTCTCGTAATCCAGTGTTTTTGCTGGCGACAGTACGGTAAGCACAGTGAATCTCTCTGCAATTGATGTTCACACGATGATAACCTTCAACGTCGTGTTGAGGAACGGGTCATTATAGTGAAGTACTGGGCAACTCTTGCGCAGACAATCGATAGTGTGAGCCGCAGCGTTGGCAATGCCGTGGCCTTTGCGGCGATTGCCATGGCATTAGTCACAACCACCGTAGTGATCCTGCGCTATGGGTTTGGACAGGGTGCGATCGCAGCACAGGAATCAGTGCTCTATTTGCATGGCGCTCTGTTCATGCTCGGCGCGGCACCCACGTTACTTACAGACAAGCATGTACGGGTTGACGTCTTTTATCGAAATTTTACGGATCGCCAGAAGCACTGGGTGAATACTATTGGCCACACCGTGTTCACATTACCCTTCTGCACGCTCATCGTGTTTGGCTCCTGGGGCTATGTGTCGGAAAGCTGGTCGATCATGGAATCCTCACCTGAGCCGGGAGGCATACCAGCGGTATTCCTCCTTAAAACACTGATCCCAGCTATGGCGCTGCTACTCGCACTTCAAGCTGTAAGCCTTATCATCCAGGGCTTGATCGAACTGAGCGAGGTGCCCACTGATGGTTGAGGGTGAATTAGCACTCGCACTGTTCGGCAGCGTCTGTGTATTACTGCTCTTTGGCTTTCCCGTTGCACTGACACTCGCCGGAACCGCACTACTATTTGCCGCCGTGGGCGTGATTGCGGGGCACTTCGATGCCAGCTTCGTCGCTGCACTGTCGGGCCGTATGTTTGGCACCATTACCAATGAGACGCTTGTCGCCGTGCCGCTCTTCATTCTTATGGGAGTCACCTTAGAACGCGCCAAAATAGCCGAGGAACTGCTGACCGCCATGGCTAGCGGTCTGGGGAATCGAACCGGCGGTCTGGGCATATCCGTTATCGTGGTAGGTGCGCTGCTAGCCGCCAGCACCGGTATTGTCGGTGCGACGGTTGTTACGATGGGCGTGCTGGCGCTGCCCTCCATGCTTCGTGCAGGCTACAACCCATCGCTCGCCACCGGGCTTATCTGTGCCACGGGCACATTGGGGCAAATCATTCCGCCCTCTATTGCGCTCGTTCTGCTAGGAGACATCATGTCTACCGCTTATCAGCAGGCGCAGCTGCAGAGCGGCATTATCAATACACAAACCGTATCGGTCGGTGACTTGTTTGTCGGCTCGCTGGTACCCGGCCTAGTTCTAGTCGGCCTATACCTCGGCTACCTACTATTTGTGGCTTGGCGAAATCCATCGGGCTGCCCAGCCCCAGAGGAAATAAGCGATAACGGCCAGTCTTCTATCCTGGCGGCCGTATTACCCCCGCTGCTATTAATCGGCGTGGTCTTAGGCTCCATCATTGTCGGCGCTGCAACACCCACAGAAGCCGCAGGTGTAGGCGCCGTCGGCGCATTGTGCCTAGCGGCCTACAAATCAGCGCTCGATTTGGAAACGCTTAAAGACATCGCGCGCTCCGCCATGGCGACCACGAGCATGGTGTTCCTGATCCTAATCGGCGCTGCCCTTTTCTCGCTCGTGTTTAGGGGCTTCGGTGGCGATGAACTGATTGAAGCGTTTTTCGCGGAACTCGGTGGCGGACCGCACATGGCACTTTTGATCGTGATGCTTGTGATGTTTCTACTTGGATTCATTCTCGATTTCATCGAAATAACGTTTGTTGTCGTGCCGATTGTCGCGCCCATTTTGTTGGCGATGGGCTTTGATCCCATCTGGCTTGGCGTCATGATTGCGGTCAATCTGCAGACGTCGTTCCTGACACCGCCCTTTGGCTTCGCCTTGTTCTATCTACGCGGCGTAGCCGATGACTCGGTCGCAACGAGTGCTATCTACCGCGGTGTCATCCCGTTCGTGTTAATCCAGCTAGGCTTGCTGGCCATGCTGTGGCTCTTCCCGGATATCGTCACCTGGTTACCGAGCTCGCTGGGACGTTGATCTGACACAGCCAATAAACGGTACATCCCTGAAACACCCTCACTGACGCCAGGAGAATGCGGTGAATCCGATTGATGAAACACCAAGACCACAGGGCGAGCTCGCACTGCAAACGGTTGCCATGCCTGCGGACACCAACGCAAATGGTGATATTTTTGGTGGATGGCTGCTGTCGCAAATGGACATTGCAGGTGGCGTTGCGGCTTCAGAGGTCGCGGGCGGCCGTGTCGCAACGGTCGCGATTCAGGGCATGTCGTTTCTCACCCCAGTGCACGTCGGTGCCGTAGTGACCTGTTACTGCGACATTCTCGACATTGGTCGCAGCTCAGTGCGTGTGCTCATCGAGGTGTGGATCAACTCCCAACACGACGGCGAGCCAATTAAGGTGACCGAGGGCGAGTTTATCTATGTCGCCATCGATAACGCGAAACGTACGCGAACGATTACTGGTCAGTAAACGTGATAGGCGGTAACACTCGATCTCGGGCATTGAGGTAGGCGCGCTCGGAGATCTCGTGATACGTCCGAACACCGTCTAAAAACGCCTCATAAGAGGCAGAAATTTTCTGCGCCATAGGGTCGTCTTTCTTGAGCTCTTCTAGGGCGATCACGGCATTACTGTGAAGCACGTCCATAACATCATCTGGCAATGGCCGTAGCTTGGTTGAATGCTCTTCTAATAGCGTCGTTAGGGACTCGTTGTTTCGCGCAGTGAACTCATCGAGCATGTCCTGATTTGTGGCTCTCGCTGCGCCTTCGACAATGGCTTGGAGGTCCGCGGGCAAGCGATCGAAGGCCGCCTGATTCACCGTGAACTCAAGCATCGCACCTGGCTCATGCCAACCCGGGTAATAGTAGTACTCAGCCACCTCCATCAGACCCAGTGTGCGATCGTTATAAGGTCCAACCCACTCCACGGCGTCGATGACACCCGTCTGCATTGATGTATAGATCTCGCCGCCCGCCAGTCGAACAGCGGTGCCTCCCGATGCGGCAAATACCTCACCAGCGAGGCCCGGTATGCGCATCTTCAGACCATCAAGATCACTCGCCGACTTCAACTCTCTGTTGAACCAGCCTGCCATTTGAACCCCGGTTGATCCACCTGCAAATGGCCGCACGCCGAACGGGGCATAAAGCTCGCGCCATAGCTCAAGCCCGCCGCCATAATGCAACCAACCGTTCATTTCCTGCGCGGTCATACCAAAAGGAACAGCGGTGTAAAATACGGATGACGGAATCTTGCCTTTCCAATAGTAGGAGGCACCGTGGCCCATTTCAGCTACGCCCTGAGAGACAGCATCAAACACCTCGAACGGGGGCACGACCTCACCTGCACCGTAAACTCGGACCGTCAATCGGCCATTGCTCATTTCACCCACGCGACGCGCAAAGTTTTCTGGGGCCGATCCAAGGCCCGGTAGCCCCTTAGGCCAGGTGGTTACAAGCTTCCATTCGATACTGGTTTCACTTCCGCTGACACGGGGACCCGCATCATCGTCGGTCATTTGAGCTTCAGTAGCCCAGAGCGCCAGTGTTCCAACCCAGAGCAGTAAAAGACTTACAACGGCTACCGGTAACAGCGTTCTCTCTTTCATCTAAGCCTCACAAAGCTTGAAGATTGGCGTATTGCAGAACCAACCACTTACTGCCTTCAGCAAAGTTTACCTCGATCCGCGCGTTGGCACCTCGCCCTTCGATATTGAGCACCATGCCTTCACCAAACATAGGATGAGACACACGCTGGCCTAGAGATAATCCCGAATCGTTTGAAGCAGTCACCGGCTGCTGCAGCCGGTCTGCGAGGGGCCGAGTCAATCCCCCGTGAAGCCGTACTTCTTCGATTAAGTCAGCAGGTATTTCCCGCACGAAGCGGGACGGCGTGTTATAGGTCTCGCTACCGTGCAAGCGCCGGCTCTCTGCATACGTAATTAGCAAACGCTGCTGCGCCCGGGTGATACCGACATAAGCCAGTCGCCTCTCTTCCTCCAGGCGGCCTGGCTCCTCTACCGACATTCGGTGTGGAAATAAGTTCTCTTCCAGTCCAGCCAAAATAACCAGCGGAAACTCGAGGCCTTTAGCGGAGTGCAGCGTCATCATTTGGACACTGTCTTCGTAAGGGTCCGCCTGGCTGTCACCCGCATCAAGCGCAGCACTATCGAGAAACTGCTGAAGTGGGGACAGCGAGTCGTCCTCGGCTCTAAAGGTCTTAGCCGCGGAAACCAGTTCTTCGAGGTTCTCCACACGCGCCTGTCCGCGCTCGCCTTTCTCTGCCTTGTGAAATTCAATCAAGCCCGTTCGATGGATGACGTGTTCCACCATTTCCTCAAGGGGAAGCTCTACCGTCTCGCTATCCAACTCGTTTATTAAGGCAGCAAATCCCGCCAGTGATGATCGCGCTCTTGACCCAAGCAAACCGTTTTGTTGGGCAAGCCCGATTGCCTGCCACATCGATACGTTGTTTTCCCGAGCGATCGCGCGTAAATCGTCGACCGTCTTACTACCGATACCGCGGGTAGGCGTATTGATAATGCGCTCCAGCGCAGGATCGTCTCCGCGGCCAATGATCAGTCGCATGTAAGCCAGCGCGTTGCGGATCTCGAGGCGCTCGTAGAAACGTTGCCCGCCATAAATGCGGTAGGGGAGTCCCACACGGATCAGTGCTTCTTCAATGACGCGCGACTGCGCGTTCGATCGATACAAAATGGCGCTGGATTTACGCGGATTGCCCTCATCGGTCCATGACTGAATCTGCTCGACAATAAACCGCGCCTCGTCTTGTTCGTTGAACCCCGCGTAGAGCTTAATAGGATCGCCGTCCTCACCATCCGTCCACAGGTCCTTACCCAACCGTCCTGCGTTATGGGATATCACGCCGTTGGCCGCATCAAGAATCGTCTTAGTTGAACGATAATTCTGCTCAAGGCGAACGGTTTGCGTGCCCACAAAGTCTTGAGTAAATCGCTGAATATTTTCGATCTTTGCGCCACGCCACCCATAGATGGACTGGTCATCGTCGCCCACGGCAACAACCGGGATTGCATCGCCGGCAAGGACTCTCAGCCAGGCGTATTGAATAGAGTTCGTATCCTGAAACTCGTCCACTAGCAAGATGTTGAAGCGCTCTTGGTAATGCGCCAGGGTCTCTGGCGACTTCAACCAGAGTTCATGTGCACGCAGTAATAGCTCAGCAAAATCGACCAAGCCGCCACGCTGGCATGCCGCCTCGTAAGCCTCGTAAATGCGCACCATCGTTTTGGTGTACAGATCGCCCATGGGCGGCTCAATATGTTGCGCGCGTAAACCTTCGTCTTTTTGACCGTTGATGAACCATTGCACCTGTCTTGGTGGCCACTTCGACTCATCGAGTCCGAGCTCACGACAGACACGCTTAACGAGTCTTAGCTGATCGTCGCTATCGAGTATCTGGAAATTTTGGGGGAGTCCGGCTTCAGCCCAGTGGGTTTGCAGCAGGCGATGCGCCAGACCGTGAAATGTACCAATCCACAGACCATGCGTTGGCCGCCCAAGCATTTCTTCAATCCGGCCCCGCATCTCCCGAGCGGCCTTATTGGTAAAGGTCACGGCCATGACGGAGTAAGGTGAAAGACCCTCAGCTCTGATGAGCCAGGCAATACGGTGCACCAACACGCGCGTCTTACCGGACCCTGCGCCCGCTAGCACCAGTTGATTACCTTGCTCTGCTGCTACCGCCGCTCGCTGCGCCTCGTTAAGGCCATCAAGAATATCTGACACATCCATGGAGCACAGTGTACTAGAAAGCGCCATTTACGATGGCCTACACGCCGCGTTTATCTGGGCTTTCTGCTAATCTCTTATCAGGTGTAGGAGGGCAGACCATGGACGACAACGACGACGACAAGAAACGCGTACTCACGCCACCAGCTGACTGGTCCGAAGGGATGAAGCCGAAATCATCTGACGACTACGAAGATGACATCGATGAGAGTACCGATTGGCTGGAAGATGATGACTTCGAGGTACCGCCCACCAGCGAAATGGACTCTGACTCAGATAACGTTACGGCCGATGACGGGGATGACGGCGAAGAGGGCGACGATGAAGATTCTGCCGACGACGTCAGTGACTCTGCCGCACTCCTAACCGATCACACGGCTACCGCTAAATCTGCCAGCGGTAGTGCCAAACTGCCGTGGGCTCTTGCCGTTATCGGATTTGTTGCCACTGCCGCTATGACCGGTCTATGGGTCGATACGCAAAGCTCTAACAGTGCAGAAATTGCCGAGTTAAAAGACACCATACGATCACTCCAACGAGTAGAAAATGAGAAGGCGTCGCAAGACACCGCATTAGCGGCAGACAACGAAGCACTCCGAAGCGAGATCGCGTCTCTCAAAACACAAACGGAGGCGCTCACTGATGAAAACGAGTTACTCAAAAATCGGGAGGCTGAGCGCGCGGCCAAAGCGATCGCTCAACGACAAGAAGCGGCACCCAGCCAGCCCGTAAAGCCCGCGTCACCCATACTGGAGCCACCCAGACAGGCTGGCGGGCCATGGTTTGTTAATCTGGAGAGTTATACCTCCCGCGCAACGGCCAACGACCGTGCAGCGGCGCTACGAAACATACTTAGACCGCTGAACATTTCCGTGGCCAGCGCTAGAGTCAACGGTCGAGACTATTACCGCGTTCGAGCGGCTGGCTTTGCCTCGAAGGCCTTGGCTGGACAGGCCTCCGAATGGGTGTCCGCGCAAACAAACGCGGGACCCTACTGGTTAGGGAAAACCGAGGAATCACCCAATAGCGCTTCGAGCGCTACAAACTCAAAAGCACAAACCATCGCTTCCACGACAGCTGCGCCGAAGGCAACAAAACAGCCGGTTCGCCTAAAGCAGCTGCCGATGCGCGATAACTGGTTTGTATTCGTGGACACCTATGACAAGGGGGAGCGAGCTGACTCGGTCATTAACGAGTTGGTGGAACAAGGCTTGGAAGCGAAGGTTGCCGTGGAATCGCGATCGGGTGAGCTTTTCTACCGCGTGCAAGTCGTTGGGATTGAGAGCGAAGCCAAAGGCAATGCGATTGTCGCGCAGCTCAAAGACAGTGACTTTCCTAATGCCCGACTTCGTAAAACCGTCAACTAAACGCCCGTTATCTTCGGCATTGGCAAGTTATCCAGCATCATTTCGGTTTTCTCTGGAAGCTCCCCAACCCCTAGCGACACCCACGACACCAACAGCAAGGTACCAATAACGGCCCAACGCCGGCGCCGACCTGTGAGTCCGACACGGTCCATGACCGCCAGCACAGGTTCCGCCATGATGAAAGCTGCAATTATCGTAATGGCCCAACCAAGATACGGATCGTTACCCCAGAAGGTGTGTACAAAGCCCGAGTAAAAGAGCCCTAGGGCAGCCAACAGGTTAACCACATACCGCATACCCACTCCTACTCGGTGTTAAATCCAGTCATCCAGTGGCGCTGTCTTGTCTGATTGAACATCACCTGTATTGATAACACCTTTTGGCTCAACGATAAGCACCTTGGCCTCTGAAGATGCGCGCGGGCGATGCGGCACTCCCTTGGGAACAACCAACATCTGACCTGCCTCGAGCTCGACGGTACCGTCCTGAAAATCAATCACTAGCGTACCTTCCAAGACGATGAATGTTTCATCCGTATCCTGATGGTCATGCCAAACAAAATCACCCTCGAGTCGCACCAACTTGAATTGGTAGTCATTCATTTCTGCCACCACTTTGGGTGACCACTGCTCGGTGAAACAATCAAACTTCTCAGCAAAGCTTATAGGCGTGGGTGTTTTGTTCATGAGGCGATGCCTTTACCTAAGAAACACTGAAGGTTTTAAACCACTGTTGCTTTGATAACACGTAGACCGCTTTGGTGTCAGATTCGTCGTGACTGAAGACTGCGCCCAACTTTTTAACAGCCGCGATGGATCGGTAATTTTGAGGTCCGATATCAAAAAAAACCCGGTCAACCACGTTGAATGCGCGCATTAGCATCGCTTCTTTTATCTCCCGATTCGCTGGCGTGCCCCAGAGCTCTCGAGCAATGAAGGTGTAGCCAATCCTGATACACCGATCGGCTTCATCGTATCCATAAAATCGTGAGGAGCCAGCAGGCCGTCCACTTCGCTTCTTTTTGATGACAAAACAGCCCAAATCATTTTCGATGCCGCCATCAAAGAAGTGCTGAAATTTGGAACGTTTCCACCGATCAGCTTCTGGATGCTGCTCCCACATCAGCGGGTCACTTGCTACCGCATATAAGGCATCGAAGTCTTTTGGGGTTAATGGCTCGAGAAAGAAGTGTTTGGTCTGCAAGGGGAGCCTGAAAACCGACCCGTCCTCTATAGCAGAACCCGCGTGAGCAGACATGGTCAATCGCCGTGTAACTCTAAAATTAGCCTTGCCGCCTGCGCTCTAACCAGATCAGCGTCCGGGCCGATCAACGTCATGTGGCCAAGCTTTCGTCCTTTTCGTACACCCTTTCCATAGGTCTGAATCAACGTACGAATAGGGCCCTCTGGCATGTGTGACGGGAGCTCGTTATTCAGCAGATTGACCATTGACGCAGATTCGGTAAATGAAGGCTCACGCACCGACTCACCCATGACGCAACTCACATGCTGAGTGAATTGATCTGCGCCAACAGCGCCAATAGTCCAGTGACCCGTGTTGTGCACCCGAGGGGCAATTTCATTAACGATGAGTTCACCGTCGGTAAGGAAAAACTCAATCGCCAAAACACCTACATAGTTCATGGCATCGACTAAGCGCTTGGCATAGTCAGCGGCTAAATCGGCCAATGCTGTATCGATACCGGATGGCACATAACTGCCAATCAAAATGCCGTCGCGCATGGCATTCTCGGTCATGGGATAACAAGCGGTGTTGCCTTGCTGGTCTCTTCCAATGATGATCGCGTACTCACGATCAATGCTAATTTCGGCTTCCGCAATAACGGGGTAAGCATCGGCGGGGATGATTTCCCGAGTATTTTGATCAACACGCCATTGTCCACCACCGTCATAGCCGCCTAGGGTCCGCTTACAGCGAGCGTATTGTCCCGGAAGCACCTCTAGGGCTGCTTCAAGTTGATCGGGTGTGGATACAAGGGACCAAGGTGAGGTGGGTATGTTGAGCTCATCAAGCATCGCCTTTTGCGTGTCGCGCTCCCTCAGCGTCACTAAGGCATCATAGTTAGGAGCCAAACCCACATTCGCCGCTTGGCGCAACATGTCGTCAGGCAGACTCTCTCTTTCTACAGTGATGGCATCACAGGCGGCTAAAAACTCATCAAGCTGATCTGGGAAGTAGATTGGTCCAAGGCCAACTACGACCGGTGTCTCATCAACACAGAGATAGGACACGCTAAAACCCAGTCGATTCGCAGCTTCACCCAGCATCTGGCTCAGCTGACCACAACCAATAATGCCAAGGCGACCCTTTGTCATTTGAGCTACCGCTTTTAGTCGACGGGGTTAATAGGGACACCCGAGGATTGCGCATCCCGGTAATTGTCCAAAGCATCGCGAATGGCCGCATCATTGTTGGCCAGCATCGCCGCAGCAAACAACGCTGCATTGACGGCTCCCGGCTTACCAACCGCGAAGGTTGCAACTGGCACGCCCTTCGGCATCTGAACGATCGACATCAGGGCATCCATACCCTGCAGCACAGTGGCGTCAACCGGCACACCCAAAACTGGAACCGGTGTCATGGCGGCCGCCATGCCAGGCAAATGAGCCGCACCGCCTGCACCAGCAATAATGGCCTTTAAACCACGATCACGGGCTGATCTTGCGTACTCATACAAACGGTCCGGGGTTCGATGGGCCGAGACAACCTTTGCCTCATAGGCAACGCCCAGCTCATCCAGTGTCTGAGCCGCATTCTCCATCACACCCCAATCGGAGCGTGACCCCATGATGATGCCAACAACGGGATTCGCCATGCATTTCCTCATTTGGCGCTTCTAATTTAGTGCGCTAGAAAATGGAAACCGGCGAGTATACCTGAGAACAACTCTGGGTCCAGACAGAAAATAGTCAAAGCGTGGGGAGGATGGAATCCCTGAAGGGGACTCTCATCCGATACATCAGTTGTTTTTATTGAGGTTGACCACTGCGGCCGTGGCGAGAAGGGCCAGTAAAAACAATATGTATTGGGTGTCATCAACCAACGCCACCACGAGTAAGGCCGTCGCCCACAGAATGGATTGGCTAACAACTAACTTGTTATTCATTTGAGGGCTTACTCAACGGTAACGGACTACTTTTCGTATAATACTGTTGTGCAAATGCCGCGCGAGATCCAATCTTCTAATTCGTAATCTTTGTCTCTTTTCATTTGTTAGCATCATAGAAAACAACCTCGTGTCCTCTATATTCGAGGCAGTTCTCAAGACTTCGAAACTCTCTAAACTCTTCAGTCGCAATAGTAGCGAAGATCGTCGAACCACCGAGAATGCCTCCCGCCGTACCTGCTGCTACGGCAATCGGTGCAAGAACCCCACTAGCGGTGACAATCGTATATAGACCTCCCACTAAAAAATACGATCCAAGACCAATCCCAACTTTTGAGGACCTATCCACCTTGATATTAG
>CAJWQE010000041.1 GCA_913045375.1 uncultured Halieaceae bacterium
ATAATCTTTTGAAAAGGCTTTGTGTCCGTATCCATCGCGGCGACGAGGTCAGCAAAGCGCGGGTCCCGCTTAATCAAAATCGGCATCATGACGTCAATTTGCTCGTCGGTCTGGACTTCGTTAAATCGAGGGTCAATCACCAGATCCGGCGCATCCTCCAACTGATCCAGCACCCGCTGTCCTGTCTCGCGCTGCCGAGAAAGGTCGCCGCTGTAGGCCGCGCTGAAGCGCGTACCCATTTGACGCAGAAATTCACCGGTGAGATCGGCCTGCCGCTGACCCAAAGGCGATAGCTGATCATAGTTATCAGCGCCAAATGACGCCTGACCATGCCGAATAATTAGAAGATTAGCCATAAAACATTCGCTTAGCGCTGAAACCGCAATTTGCCAGAGTACGGGAAAAAGTCCTCAACGAAACCGTCCCTAAGTTTGTCTTGAAGGTTGGTCCAAAAGCTCGCCTCGTAAAGGTCACTGTGTAACTGATCGAACGCCTTGCGTGCTCGCGCATTCCCTGAGAAGAACAACCGGAACTCCTCAGGAAATACATCGTTTGGCCCAACCGAATACCACGGCTGACCTGACATTTCCTCAAACTCATCCCGAGGCGGGGGTATCTTTCTGAAGTTAATGTCCGTCAACGGCTGAATTTCGTCATAGTCGTAGAAAACCACGCGTCCGTGACGCGTTACACCAAAGTTTTTCAGCAACATGTCCCCGGGGAAGATGTTCGCCGCCGCCAGCTCCTTAATGGCATTGCCATAATCGAGCATCACCGCATCCACCTCCTCGTCGGAGGCGTCTTTCAGATACAGGTTCAGTGGCTGCATCCGCCGTTCGACGTAGCAATGCTTGATGATGAGTGCGCGTCCGTTTATCTCGAGCTGCGAGGAACAGGTCGCTTCCAGCTCTTCCATGAGCTCGTCCGAGAAGCGCGATGCCTCAAACACTAGATTGGCGAACTCCTGCGTGTCTGCCATGCGCCCTGCCCTATCCCAACGCTTTACCAACTGGTACTTGTCGCGCACCTCTTGATGCGTCACTTCCTTGGGCGGTGTGAACCGGTCCTTGATGATTTTGAAAACATATTCATACGACGGCAGCGTAAATACCGCCATAACCATCCCTTTAATTCCGGGGGCTGGTATGAATGCGTCCTCGGTTGAACGCATATGACGTGATGCCGTGCGGAAATAATAGGTTTTGCCATGCCGGTGGTGGCCAATACAGCTGTAAATCTCTGAAACCGCCTTACGAGGCATGAGCTGCTGCAGAAATAGGACGTATTGCGACGGGATTGAGGCATCGACCATGAAGTAGGTTCGTGTGAATGAGAAGAGCTTCGAGATGATGTCAGAGCCCAGCAAACAGGCATCAAGGTAAACGCTGGGGTGCTCTTGATTCTCCGTGTGTAGCATTGGTAACACGAAGGGAATCTGAAGACCCTTGCCCGAGATGCGACCCACAATGTAAGCAGCCTTGTTACGGAAAAAGTGGTGCTCCAAGGCATGCAATTCTAGGTCAGCGCGATGATCGTAGCCGGCATCTTCAACAGCGGCGGTCATGACCTCGGTGACGCGCGCGACCTCGCGGTCGTAATCCTCGTAAGGCAACGACATGCCGTAGTCGAATAGCAAATTTGCGACAGCGACCTTGAAATCACCCTTAGTGCGGTACTGGTTCAGTACGCGACGCACATCCACGGGTGGCATATCACCTTGCGGCGAAAAGACGAAGGCGTAGTCGTCTCGAATCCAGCGATGCTCGAATACGGCGTTAAAAATACTGTTGTAGAACGTCTCCGCAATCTCAAAGTTCGTCATCCCTCGAACGAGTTCAGCATAAAGATCTCGGGTCTCAGCCCAGAAATCGAGGTCGTGAAGCCGATCCTGAGCAATGTACTCGACGACATCGATGGTCTCGAGAACCTGAAGCTTGTAAATATCGATACGACGCATCGACGCCTCTTGCGTCGCGCGCCATTCAGCGTTTTCAAAGCGCGTGCGAGCCGAGAGTGTGATGTTCTCAAACTCAGCAAAATAGGCGGTAAAGCCATTCAGGATGGTGCGGGCTAGCCGGGACTGTTTGTCCATGGCGGAGAGTCTACTTACCGACGGGATCCGTGAACAGACGTCTCAATTTACGCATACCGCCCAACCAGCGCTCGTAGCTCCGCGCTTTGTTTTGACGATATTCCTCTACCTCGGGGTGCGGCAATATTAGGAAAGACTCGGCGTCTAGGCCTTGTATTACTGCCTCCGCAACCGCTTCAGCAGACAACATGCCGTCGACACCAGCGACGCCGCCACCATCTGTACCGGCCGTCATTGCCGTATCGACTGCTTGCGGGCAAAGGCAGCTGACCTTAATACCGTCATCCCCATGGGTGATCGCCAAACTCTCGGCAAACGATACCGCCGCATGTTTGGTTACCGAGTAGGGAGCCGAGCCGATCTGTGCGAGCAAACCTGCCGCCGACGCTGTATTGAGGAAGTAGCCCTCGCCTCGGGCAATCATCGCGGGCAAGCAAGCCCGAGCGGCGTACACGTGGGACATCAAATGGATTTCCCACATGCGTTGCCAGAGTGCGTTATCCGCACCTGTGGCCCACCAGGGCTCTCCGTCGACACCAATGATGCCGGCATTGGAGCAAAAGAGGTCTACTTGGCCGTGCTCAGTCTCTACCGATGCAACGAGTGCTGCAATGGCACTCTCGTCTCTGACATCAAGCGCATGAGCTTGAGCGCCGATTTCAGCGCCTACGGCAGAGACCGTATCCGCGTTGAGATCGGCAATAACAACAGCTTTAGCACCCTCTGCAATAAAGCGCGTGGCGAGTGCTTTGCCAATACCGCTGGCGCCACCCGTTACAACACAGACTTTGCCAGCGATCTTCATACTTAAGCCGCTGCGTAGGTGCTTTCGATGAACTTGCTGCGGTGGAAGGTACCGTCACCCAGCGTCGCATTGATCATCATGAGACGCTTCGCGTAATGACCAATATCGAGCTCATCGGTAATGCCCATACCACCGTGCATTTGAATCGCTTCACCGTAGATCAACTTACCGTTGCGATCGATCAGCACCTTAAGTGCGTGAATAGTGGCCTCCGCTGACGCAGGGTCGATTTTGTACTCACACAAGGCCTTGAACAGCAATGACTTCGCTTGCTCGTAGGCCATCATGGTGTCGACCATACGATGTTGCAGCGCCTGGAATGAACCAATGGCAACGCCAAACTGCTCACGCGTTTTGGTGTACTCGAGTGTCTTGGCATTGAGCGTACCCATAATGCCGATCGCTTCAGAGGCGAGCGCAATGAGAGCTTCGCTGACTACCTCATTCACCACAGGGAGTGCGCTACCTTCAGTACCGAGCAGAGCACCAGCACCAAGCTGGACGTTATCAAACGTGATATTCGCAACACGCTGCGCATCCATCATGGGATAGCAGACCTTAGATACTCCTTCCGCGTTCGCATCCACGAGGAACAGCGACAAACCGTCCTCATCAAATTGACCACCTGAAGTACGTGCAAGTACCACTAGCTTGTCGGCGTTCTCGCCATTGAAGACGACGACCTTTTCACCGTTGAGGGTGTATCCGTCACCGTTCGCCGTGGCTGTCGTTTTGCAATCGTTGATCGCAAAGCGGCTCTGGCGCTCAACATAAGCAAACGCACCCAGGGTTTCGCCACCAATGACGCTCTCTAAAATTTCGGCACGCTGCGCTTCATCACCTGCCCGCGCAACCACACCGCCAAACAAGACGACCGTGGGGAAGAAAGGCTCGACAACAAGGCCTTTACCCATTTCTTCCATGACGACCGACATATCGACGATGTTGCCACCAAAACCGCCATCCGCTTCGGAAAACGGAATCGAGAGCCAACCGAGTTCGGCGAATGTCTGCCAGTTTTGACGGCTCATGCCTTCATCACTGTCGACGATAGCGCGACGCGTATCCCAGTCGTAATCATCCTGTACGAATCTCGCGATCGAATCGCGAACCATTTGCTGTTCTTCTGTGTAATCGAAGTTCATTCTTTCATTACTCCTTCGGGAAATGCGTCCTTACTCGAGACCAAGTACGTACTTGGAAATGATGTTCTTCTGAACCTCGTTCGAACCACCATAGATTGTTGCTGCTCGGCCGTACATGAACGCACGACGAGCATCTGAACCAAATTCGTGACCCAGTACTTCCGGATCCATATCGGTCGGCAATACGCCCTGGTAGTAAGCGGCAATCTCCATGCGAAGCTCCTGCGTCGCCTGCTGAAGCTCAGTACCTTTGATCTTCAGAAGCGAAGACTCGGGTCCCGGGAAACCACCCGCAGCCATAGTCGCCAGCGTGCGGAGCTCAGTGAACTCGAGCGCCATAAGCTCGACCTCGATATCCGCCATACGCTGCTGGAAACCAGGATCATCCATCAATCGCTGACCACCGTTCACCTCGCTGGCAGCTGCCTCTTTGATGAGACGCATGTTGCGCTTGATGTCAGCAACACCTGCGATACCGGTTCGCTCGTGCGCCAAAAGTGCTTTTGCAACGGTCCAGCCTTTGCCGACTTCACCCACAACGTTCTTCGCAGGAACGCGAACATTGTTGAACTCAACCTCGTTGAGGTTGTGCTCGTTATCGATACCAATGATCGGGTTGACCTTGATGCCTTCTGACTTCATGTCGACGAGGATGAAAGTGATACCTTCCTGCTTCTTGCCGCTGTTGTCAGTTCTGACAAGGCAGAAGATCCAGTCGGCATGCTGCGCATACGTAGTCCAGATCTTCGCGCCGTTAATGATGTAGTCATCACCATCACGCTCCGCCTTTGTCTTAAGACTCGCGAGGTCAGAACCTGAGCCAGGCTCTGAGTAACCCTGGCACCACCAGTCTTCGCTCTTGAGAATGCGGGGGAGGAAGTACTCTTTCTGCTCGTCAGTACCAAACGCCATGATGACGTTGGCCACCATCACAAGACCAAAGGGAACGACATCAGGGATGCCACGAAGCGATCGCTCAGACTCCCAAATGTACTTTTGTGTTGCAGTCCATCCAGTACCACCATGCTCCACCGGCCAGTTGGGTGCTACCCAACCCTTTGCGTAGAGCTTCTGCTGCCACTCCACCATGCCCTTAGAACCACGGCTTTTGAGGTGTGACTGCATTTCGGCGTCAAATTCAGTATCGAGGAAGTTGCGGACCTCATCGCGGAACGCGAGGTCTTCAGCTGATAGTGCAATATCCATTATCTGTGCTCCCGTGAGTGTTCTCGCCGAGGTATGCCGGCGAATTTGAACCTTGAGTAGGTTTTTTTAACGAGGCGAATGTTAGCGTTTTGGTAATTTTTTGCAAGAAAAAGTGCCTGCCCCAGCACAGCACATTCGCTTCTCAGTACAGTATAGAAAAGAGTTTACGTTGATACTCAGCGGCAAGTGGATCTCCTTTGCCAATTGAGGCAATTGTATCGAGATATAACCGCTTTGCTTCGCCATTATTCCAATCGCGATCGGCACGCAGGACGACCAATAAGTGCTCCAGGGCATCGCGATAATGAGCCCCAGTTGTAAGCTGCACAGCAAGCTTTACCCGCACCGAATGATTACTCTCATCGCTTGCGAGCTCCGACTCTAGCGCTTCTATCTCGGGCGACTTCCCGGCCTCTCGTTTCAGCTCAATCTGAGCCATCAGCTGCTCATGCACTGCCTCCCGATCCACCAAACGAACCTCGTTAAGTACTTCCTCCGCCTCGTCTAGCCGATTCGCTTCAACCAGCGCACCGGCATAGGCCAGGGTGATCTCCAACAACTTGTCCGACTCCTCCCAAGCCGCTCGCAGTAATGCGAGTGCACCTGAGGTATCGCCCTGATCCAGAAGCTCCGTAGCCTCCGCGATTTTTGCATCCCACGGAGATGGCAAGTGCTTCTGTAGCATCTCGCGCACCGCAGTCTCGGGCTGAGCACCGGCAAAACCGTCGACAGGTTGTCCGTCCTTGAACACCATCACAGTCGGCAAACTTCTAACCCCAAGCTGCTGAGAGATACCCTGCTGCTCATCGGCGTTGATCTTGGCCAACAGAAACGCACCCGCGTATTCATCGGCGAGTTTTTCCAAGAGGGGCATCAACTGCTTACACGGCGCGCACCAATCAGCCCAAAAATCGACCACCACGGGGCGATTGAAGGATTCGTCAATCAGATATTGCTGCGCATTGTTCTGGTCAATGTCAACTACGTTCATAACATCCTCGGTTACGACAGTCCTAAGACATCGGACATCGTGTAAGCCCCTGCGGGTTTATTGGCAATGAATTTCGCTGCGCGCACCGCACCGTTTGCAAACGCATCGCGACTGCCGGCCTTGTGGGTGATTTCCAGTCGCTCACCGTCTGCGGCAAACAGCACTGTGTGCTCGCCGACAATCTCACCGGCTCGCGTCACAGAGAAACCGATTGAGCCTGGCGCCCTCGCCTCACGATTGGCAGAGCGGTCGTAGTGGGCAACATCTGAGAGTGACTGACCCATGGCGTCAGCCACAGCGTGTCCCATCGCGAGTGCGGTTCCCGACGGTGCGTCAATTTTGTGTTTATGGTGCGCCTCATGAATCTCGATATCAGAGTCTGCGCCCATCACCTGAGCCGCAAGCGAGAGAAGACGGTATGCGAGATTTACACCGGTGCTGAAATTAGCCGCCTGACAGCGAGCAACCGAAGCCAAGGTTGACTCCAAATCCGCCTGCTCGGCCTCGGAGAAACCTGTCGTACCGATGACAACTGGAACGCCTGCTCCAGCACAGGCACGCGCATTGGCCAGTGAAGACTCAGGGAGCGTGAAATCGATGACCACATCAACTGTGTCGAGGTCTAAAACATCCGATACGATTATTGGGCAATTTTCATCGCCCACGATCGACGCAACGCGGGACCCAATGAGTCCACTACCCGGGCGCGCAACGAGACACGCTAACTCCATCTCCGGCTCAGCGGAGACTGCACGCGCAACAGACTGACCCATGCGACCACTCGCTCCTGTCACCGCCACGCGTAGCGCCATCAATTGAGTCCTTCAAAAAAGTTCTTTACGCCATCAAACCAACTCGACTGCCGTGGCGACTGATCGCCTCCCTCGCCCAAGCTGGTGCGGAACTTCTCCAGAAGCTCCTTTTGTTCGCCATTGAGGTTAACAGGTGTCTCGACCACAGCGCGACAGAGTAAGTCGCCTACTGGGCCGCCACGGACAGGCTGGACACCTTTACCCCGCAATCTAAACAACTTGCCGGTCTGAGTTTCGGCAGGGATACGCAGCTTCACCCGACCATCAAGCGTCGGTATCTCATGCTCACCGCCCAAAGCAGCATCGGCAAAACTGATGGGGAACTCGCAGTAGAGGTTTCGGCCATCTCGCTCAAATAGCGGGTGCTGTTTAACCGAAATTTGAACGTACAAATCGCCATTGGGACCACCCGACGGACCTGCCTCACCCTCACCACTGAGGCGTATGCGGTCTCCCGTATCCACACCGGGAGGAACTTTGACAGAAAGTGTTTTTGTTTTTTCTACTAAACCCTCGCCCCGGCAGACAGTACAAGGCTCTTCAATGACCTGCCCCCTACCCCGGCAGGTCGGGCAAGTCTGCTGCACTTGGAAGAAGCCCTGCTGCATACGTACCTGTCCCGATCCGCCACAGGTTCCGCAGGTTTTGACTGAGGTACCGGGTTTCGCGCCACTACCGTCACAGGTATCGCAGTGTTGCAGCGAAGGCACCTTAATTTCTGCGGTTTTACCGCGCACTGCATCTTCAAGCGTTACCTCGAGGGTGTAACGCAAGTCAGAACCTCGCTGAGGTCCCTGACGTCGACCACCGCCGCCACCAAAAATATCACCAAAGACATCACCGAAAATATCGCTGAAGCTACCACCCTGGAAGCCACCGCCACCCATTTGTGGATCAACGCCCGCGTGACCGTACTGATCATAGGCCTGGCGCTTCTCGCCATCGCTGAGAATTTCATAGGCCTCGGAGGCCTCTTTGAATTTCTCGTCAGCATTGGCGTCATCCGGATTACGGTCCGGGTGATACTTCATCGCAATGCGCCGATAGGCCTTTTTAATGTCCTGTGCCGATGCTGATTTCTCAACACCAAGCACTTCATAGTAATCACGCTTTGACATAATGCTTCCTGCTGCCGATATCCGGGCAGCCTATTTAAAAAAAAACGGATTCCAACCTCAGCCGGAATCCGTACAGCGTTTAAAGTGTCACAAACCTGCGCGGTTCAAACCGCCCTGATCAACGCTTGTCGTCTTCACGAACCTCTTCAAATTCAGCATCGACGACGTCGCCATCGACTGCATCTTCCTCCGGAGCCTGCTCAGCACCCGCCTCACCCGCTTCTGCTTGTGCGGCATACATCTTCTGAGCAACACCACTGGTTGCCTCCGTTAAGGCGGTAGTTGCCGCCTCGATCGCGTCTTTGTCGTCGGTCTTAACGGCATCTTCCGCTGCGGTAATAGCAGCCTCGATAGCTGAACGCTCGTCATCCGTCGCGTGCTCACCCGCTTCCTCAAGCGTTTTCTTGGCGGCACTGATCATGCCATCTGCCCCGTTGCGTGCAGTGACCAACTCCTCGAACTTCTGATCCGCTTCAGCATTCGCTTCTGCGTCCGCAACCATCTGCTGAATATCGTCCTCAGATAGACCACCCGATGCAGTGATTCGAATCGACTGCTCTTTGCCGGTGGCTTTATCTTTCGCCGAAACGTTCAGGATACCGTTCGCATCGAGGTCAAATGTCACCTCAATTTGTGGCATACCGCGCGGCGCAGGTGGAATGTCGGCCAAATCGAACCGACCCAGCGACTTATTCGACGCTGCCTGCTTACGCTCACCTTGAACGACGTGAATCGTTACCGCTGTCTGGTTGTCTTCCGCCGTTGAGAACACCTGCGACTTCTTAGTAGGAATAGTCGTGTTCTTCTCAATCAGTGGCGTCGCGACACCACCCATGGTCTCGATACCCAGTGTCAGAGGCGTTACGTCGAGCAGGAGGACGTCCTTGACGTCACCGGCCAGTACCGCACCCTGAATCGATGCACCCATGGCGACAGCCTCGTCAGGGTTGACGTCCTTGCGTGGCTCTTTGCCAAAGAAATCAGCAACGGTTTGCTGAACCATGGGCATACGCGTCTGACCGCCAACGAGAATAACGTCGTCAATCTCGCTTGCTGATAGACCAGAGTCCTTTAGCGCAACCTTCACAGGCTCAAGCGAGCGAGTCACCAACTCTTGTACCAACGACTCGAGCTTTGCACGCGTGAGCTTGACCACCAAGTGCTTGGGACCTGTGGCATCGGCAGTGATGTAAGGCAAGTTCACTTCTGTCTGCTGCGAGCTAGACAACTCGATCTTGGCCTTTTCTGCTGCTTCCTTAAGACGTTGCAACGCCAGTGGATCGTTGTGCAGATCGATGCCGTTTTCATTCTTGAACTCGTCTGCGAGGAACTCGATCAAACGCAGGTCGAAGTCTTCTCCACCGAGGAAGGTATCGCCGTTGGTAGCAAGCACTTCGAACTGGTGCTCGCCATCGACTTCTGCGATTTCAATAATCGAGATATCAAACGTACCGCCGCCCAGGTCATAAACCGCAACAGTGCGATCTCCCTGCGCTTTGTCCATGCCGTAGGCCAATGCAGCCGCAGTTGGCTCGTTGATGATTCGCTTCACCTCGAGACCCGCAATACGACCCGCGTCCTTGGTTGCCTGACGCTGAGAGTCGTTAAAGTAGGCAGGCACAGTGATGACGGCTTCTGTGACCGACTCGCCGAGGTACTCCTCGGCTGTCTTCTTCATCTTACGAAGTACTTCAGCCGAAACCTGAGGCGGAGCCATTGACTCACCTTTTGCCTCAACCCATGCGTCGCCATTATCGGCTTTCACGATGCTGTACGGCACCATCTTGATGTCTTTTTGCACAACGTCGTCTTCAAATCTACGGCCAATCAAACGCTTCACTGCAAACAAGGTGTTTGTTGGGTTAGTAACGGCCTGACGCTTTGCAGATTGGCCAACCAATACTTCATTGTCATCTGCGTAAGCCACGATTGAAGGCGTTGTGCGACCGCCCTCAGCGTTCTCGATGACGCGAGGCTTGCCACCCTCGAGGACCGACACACAGCTGTTCGTCGTTCCGAGGTCAATACCGATAATCTTTCCCATGTTTTTCTCTCCTACGGCCAGGCTATCCCGGCGCCTAATCTTGTCTCTGTAGATGGGTCGCTCTGTCTAAATTTCAAGCGCCCTGATTAAAAAATTCTGTCTTTATTTACGATGCAGCTTTGGACACCATCACCATTGCAGGGCGCAGCAACCGGTCTTTCAGTAAGTAACCCTTCTGCATCACAGCAATAACGGTATTCGGCTCAACATCGGGGTTCTCAATCATGCTCATCGCCTGCGCGACCTGCGGGTCAAAGGGCTCACCGTGCGGATCCACAGGCGTGACGCCATTCTTCGCCAACACATCGACCAAGCTCTTAAGCGTTAATTCGACACCTTCAACAACCGCGGCAATACCCTCAGCATCCGACCCGGCCGACGCCTCTACAGCGCGCTCTAGATTGTCAACGACGGGCAGCAGGTCATTTGCGAATCGCTCAAGGGCGAACTTCCGCGCTTTTTCGACATCTAGCTCCGCTCGGCGCTGTGCGTTAATTGCATCGGCCTGAGCACGAAGCGCTGCATCCTTGGCCATCGCAACTTCTTCTTGAAGTGCTTCAACCTCTGAAAGCTCATCGGTCTCAACATCGACAGATTCCATTTCAGCACCATCGCTTTCCTGCGTGGCCTGAGCCTCTGCTTCGTTCTCTGGAATGTCGTTATTTTCAGTCGACATGCGTCATCTCCCGCACCGTAATTTGTCCAATACGGGGGAGATGGGGAGTCGATTTAGATTTTCAAGGCAATAACCTTGAAGTTTCGGGGATATTTACGTTTTTTGTCGGCGTATTAGCGGGATAAGGCCGCCGTTAGCAGTCTTGCGGTGATATCAACAAGCGGAATCACCCGTTCGTAGGCCATGCGCGTGGGCCCAATGACACCCAGAACACCGACTGGCTGTGTACCCTGAGCGTAGGGCGCAGTAATGACACTGTAGTCACCGAGCACCTCGTAACCGGCCTCTTCACCGATAAAAATTTGAACACCATCAGCACGGGAACACCGATCGAGGAGCTCCAACAGGTCGCGCTTGCGCTCGAAGGCATCGAATAACTCTCGGAGTTTGTCCATATCATTGGCGCTCGCTTGCTGAATCAGCCGGCTCTCGCCTGCCACAACATATTCCTCGGGAGAGTCCTCGACGTCCATCGCTTCTTTGGCAACCTGTAGTGCCGCTTCCATCTGTTCGTCAATGCGCGCTCTCGCCTCGGCCATTTCGGTCACCAGCAATTCTTTTACCTGTGCCAAATCGTTACCGGCATAACGTTGATTGATGAAATCTGCAGCAGACTTTAGCTGAGCCTCAGTCAGTGGCCGCGAGAGCTCAATAACCCGGTTCTGCACTTCGCGCTCATTAACCACCAAGATGACAAGAACCCTCGAATCGGAAAGGGGTAGGAACTCGATTTGCCGAAGCTGCGACGTGGTCGGACGAGGAACGGTGACAATGCCCGCCTGTGCCGTGACCTGTGTCAGTAAATTTGACGCCGATGCAATGAGGTCTGACGAAGGCCGACTCGGGTTCAACTCGTTTTTCAACGCTTGAATTGCGGCTTCATCAATGGGACTGGTTTGCAACAAGCTATCGACAAACAAGCGATAACCCTGCGCCGTAGGCACGCGACCTGCCGACGTGTGTGGCGAAGACAAAAATCCGCGATCTTCAAGATCTGACATCACATTGCGAATGGTCGCGGGACTCACGGACATGCCACTCTCAACGTGCAATGCCTTGGAGCCCACGGGCTGACCTTCGCGTATGTGCATATCCACCAGGGTTCGCAACAAAGAGGCTGCGCGTGGTGAAAGACCGTCCGATGACATGTTGATCTCCTCGGTATCGAGTTTTAGCACAGACCTCTCGGACCGCAAAGCGCGAAAATGATGTGTGGTTTATCAACGACTGGTGTTCCGAATCGAAGACACCTGAGCTATAACGGAGCTATTAACAAGACACGTAAAAAGGCACGGTTAACAAGACACGGTCGTCTAACAAGAAACGCTCATCATGCTCACAGATCTCTCCATCCGCGATTACGCCATTGTTCAGCGCCTCGATATCGAGCTACATGCTGGAATGACCTGCGTTACTGGCGAGACCGGAGCGGGCAAGTCGATAATGCTCGATGCGCTCGGTTTGTGTATCGGGGACCGAGCTGATGCAAAAGCGGTGAGAGCCGGCGCTGATCGCGCCGAAATTTCAGCCCTCTTTTCGGTAGAGCATCTTCCAGAGGCGCAGGCTTGGCTTGATCGAGCAGCCCTGCTCGAGGGTCACGAGTGTTTGATACGCCGCACCGTAACGTCAGACGGTCGATCCAGGGCCTTCATCAACGGTAGTCCGGCAACGCTAGCTCAATGCAAAGAACTGGGCGAGCTCTTGGTTGACTTGCACAGTCAGCACGCGCACCAGTCCTTGCTGCGCCGCTCCGTGCAGCGCGAGTTACTGGATGCATTTTCCGGAACCAGCGAGGACGCCTCAGCGGTTGCAGAAGAGGCAACGAGCATTCGCACATTAAAGCTCGAGTTAGAGACCTTGCGTTCTTCAAGCAATGAGATCGCCGAGCGCAGGGATCTGCTCAATTATCAAATCGATGAACTGGCCGCACTGAGTTTTGGCGATACGGAGCTTGAGTCCCTCGAGTCGGACCAAAAGGTTCTGAGCAACGCGACGTGGATCATGGAGACGGTGCATGCAATTGCCGAGCAGTGTGCGAGCCTGAGCGATCAGTTGCGATCCTCTGTCTCGCAACTGAGCGATGATCGGCTAGGTACTAAGATTGAAGAAAGCCGTGAACTAGTGGCCTCTTCACAGATTCAACTGGACGAGGCGGCATCCGAATTACGACGCTTTCTTGATGGAGTTGAGCTCGACCCGGAGCGTCTTGGCGAAGTAGAGAGCCGACTCGATACCGCCTATAGCTTGGCTCGAAAGCACCGTATTCGGCCCGAGGAGCTTGCGGGACACCTTGAGATCCTGAGCACGGAGCTCGAAAACCTTGAGCATGGTAGTCAGCGGCTCGATGAGCTCGAGGCAGAGATCGAGACGCGCCACGGCCGCTGGAAAGAGAGCGCCAACGCACTCACCGATCTGCGTAAAGAGGGTGCCCGCCGATTGGCAGAGCGAGCTATGGAGTTACTGGCACAGCTTGCCATGGAGCGCTGTGAGGTCGACATTGGTTTCATCGATATTGATGCCGAAAAGCTCGACCCGCGCGGTTTGGAAGAAATAGAAATCTGGATTGCCACCAATCCCGGTAGCCAACCAGGCCCGCTCAACAAAGTTGCCTCAGGCGGCGAGCTGTCTCGCATCTCCCTCGCCTTACAAGTAGCGGTGGCTGACAAAGCAACAGCGCCAACCATGATTTTCGACGAGGTCGATGTGGGTGTTGGTGGGGCCGTGGCTGATGTCGTTGGAAGGTTACTCAGAACACTGGCAGACAATGTACAAGTCTTGTGCGTAACCCACCTGCCCCAAGTCGCTGCAAAAGGTCATCAACATATTCAGGTCAGCAAAGCAGGTGATCACGTTGTCACGACAAGCCTGCAGTATCTGTCTGATGAAGAGCGTGTTGAAGAACTCAGCCGCATGCTAGGCGGCGCCGTGGTGACTGATGCGACCAGAGAGAACGCGCGCGAGTTACTCGCCGCGACTTAAAAACGGTCTATCGCTTTTTGCGAACGTACAACACCAATGAGTGATCAATAATTTCGTAGCCCTGCTCGGCAGCGATGGCATGCTGCCTCGCCTCGATTTCCTCGTCGACGAACTCAATCACCTCGTTGGTATCCACATCAACCATATGATCGTGGTGATCATCCGTTGCAAGTTCAAAAACCGAGTGACCAGACTCGAAGTTATGCCGCTCAACCAACCCAGCCGTCTCAAACTGCGTTAAGACGCGGTAAACCGTGGCCAACCCTACATCATCACCGGCATCGCGGAGACGCTGGTAAACATCCTCAGCACTTAAATGCGCACCTTCATCGGCCGACTCACTCAAGATCGACAAAATATTGAGACGGGGAAGAGTGACTTTTAAGCCCGCTCGCTTCAAATCGACATTTTGATTCGTCACAGTATTTCCTCGAAGACGGTGAATGAGGGTATGATGCCACCCGGTCACACAACAGGAAAGTCTGCCTTGCAATCTCGATCGCGTCTCACACTCAGTTTGTCTCTTTTACTGTCGCTCGCCACACTCGGAGCGTGCAGCGGTATTGGCTTCCCCGGCGTTTACCGAATTAACGTTGAACAGGGCAACATTGTGGACCAAGAGATGGTCGACCAACTCAAGCCGCAGATGACGCGACGGCAGGTTCGCTTTGTGTTGGGCACACCTATCATTGAGGATACGTTTAACGCCAATCGTTGGGATTACGTGCACGTGGTCCGCCTAGGCAACGAAAATTTATCTCGCTCCCAGCTCACCGTGGTTTTCGAGGGTGACGTACTGGTTGATGTCGAAGGTGATCTTGTTAGCGAAAACTGGCCAGAAAAAGACACCGACACAGAAGGCTCTTAAAGAGAGGCTCCCGAGACCGACGGTTACGCCCGCTCGGCTTTCGCCTTTTCCGCTCTGGCTCGCCTTACCGCTTTTGGATCAACCAAAAGCTCCCTATAAATTTCTACTCGCTCACCTTCTGAAAGTTCGTGAGTAGCGGGCACCGCTTTACCGAATACACCCAACTTAGCCGTTGATAGATCCGGCAAGTCATCAAAGAAGCGTCCCATATTGGCCTGTTCAACCGCCTCGAGAGCAGTCGTTCCCGCAGCGACAGATAGCTTTTCGATGCGTTGCTTGTCAGGCAACGCGTAGGCCACTTCGACGTTAATCATCTCAGACATAAACTACTAATAACCCTGCTGTTAACCCTTCATCGGTAGCCTAGAGCCATCGCTTCGCTACTGCTGACTCATTTGATTGGCCCGTTTCACCATCGCGTCAACCATATCATTCGCCACAGTTTCGAAGAGTCGGCTCGCCGCCATCTTAAGCAGACCCGAGCGCAATTGGAACGTTAGATCGAGTGATACGCGGCAGGCGTCTTCGCTCAGCGCTTCGAAGCGCCACTCGCCACCCAGTGACTCAAAGGGTCCGTCTTCAAGTGCGAGACGAATGGAGGAAGGCGCCACATTGGTATTGCGGGTTACAAAGGACTGCTTAACGCCAGCTTTCGATAAATCGAGCCGAGCCACTACGCCCGCATCGGTCCTCTCAAGTATCTCAGCGCCGCTGCAACCCGGCAGAAACTCGGGATACCGCGCAATATCAGCGACCAGGTCATACATGGTCTGTGCTGAGTGCATGAGTAATGCCGTCTTTTGAATGGTGGTTGCCACGATATCTCTTTATTTAGCCGTTAAATCGTCTCGTCAGGCTTCTTCGCCAGCCTAAATTTCTGGCGCTCCTTGAAGCCGGACTGAACTACAGGGCAACCCGCATGATCGCGAAAATGCTCAGCGCGAAACACAGTAAGGGCGTTACCCAGCGTGTAATGATGAACCAAAGGTAAAACACGGTAAAACGCTCGCGGTACTTCTCGCCACGCAGAATAGGCCTCGGCACCCGCCACGCGGTAAATACCGCGGTCAAACCCAGCACCATGGGCACCATGACGGGCACCAACCACGAATCGATAGTGAGGCGCGCGACGGGGTTTGCGAGCGCAAATGAAGCGGATAACCACAGCGCAAAGGCGACGACGGCCATGGCAATAGGCCTCGGCACGTCCATTTCTCGCCGCAAAATCGACACCATGGGCTCGATCAGTGCTATCAATGCAGCAAGGCTCGCCAACATGATGGACATCATGACCAATAACCCGAAGAGCTCTCCCGTAGGCAGGTTGGCGAAGGCATAGGGAATAGAAACTACTAGCAGCGCCAATCCTTGAGTCATTTCAACATCCACGGCAGCGGTGACTGCAACCACAATGATAGCCAGCAACAGCATGGCCGCCGTATCGAGAATGCCGACGGCGATGACGGAGCGAACTAAAGGCAATCCGGAGGGCGAGCGACTCCCGAAAACCAAACCCACACCTACACCGACACCCAGACTCGACAAAGCGGCTAATGCCGCTGTCACCGCGCCTGACTGGGTCAGCTGTTCGGGTCGATACTTAAAGATCCATTCGTTCGCCGCTGAGATATCCCCGACCTCAAAGGCATAACCCAATGCTGAGTAGGTCATTAGCAGGATGAGTGGCATGAGAATCCAGCCCGCCAGCAAGAGAACCACCTGTGGTCCCGGTAACGCAGCCACGATAACAAGCGCAATCAAAACACCCAGCACCCGCAAGTGGTCGGCACTCTCGATCGCTGAGAGCGTGTTAATGATCTCGCTCGCGCTCGCAGAGTCCCAATCACCGTTGTAAAGATAGAGACTGGCCTCAGCACCCAGCACCAGCGGCACCAACAACAACGTCGCAATCATGAAGGCCAAGGCCGCCTGAAGTGCACCAATCCAGCGCCAACGCGTGTCGCGACCTGCAAGCGATGCTACCCACTGAATCGAGCCCATCGGCGAACTTCGACCGATGCTACCCATGGTCAGCTCAGCAATAAGAACCGGCCCCACGACGAGGGCTAGGACAGTGACATAGACCAGAAGGAACGCAGCCCCACCCTGCTCGCCAATGACATAGGGCAGACGCAACACATTACCAAGCCCTAACGATACCGCGAGCAGAGCAAAGATAAGCGTTGTCCGTCCTCGCCAGGGTTGTTGAACGTTACTGTCCACGACTTTCTTCCACTGATAACTCTTGCCACTAAAACATCAGACACTGAGAAACCCGATGCGTATAATGCGGCGATGGGTAAAGGCAAAACGAAAAAACCATCGGACAACACCATAGCGCAAAACAAGCGTGCACGGTTCGAATATCACCTGCTCGATACATTCGAAGCGGGTGTGTCGCTTATGGGCTGGGAAGTCAAGGCGCTGCGCGCTGGGCGTGTTCAGCTCACTGACTCCTTTGTGGTGATGACGAAAGGCGAAGCCTTCCTCCTCGGATCTCAAATCTCACCGCTCGATACGGTATCCACGCACTATGTTGTGGAGAAAACGCGATCAAGAAAACTGCTGTTACACAAAAAAGAGCTCGCCAAAATCAATCAAGCACTCACGCAGAAAGGTCAGACCTGCGTCTGTACCGCGCTCTACTGGAAGGGTCATCTGGTGAAAGCAAAAGTGGCGATTGCTCAGGGTAAGAAGCAACACGACAAGCGTGACACCGAAAAACAGCGTGACTGGCAGCGCGATAAAGCGCGGATTGTTCGGGAAAACGTGAAGCAGTAGCGCTACTGCAATCCCGCGTACGTATTCCAACCACCTAACACCAGCGCGACAACCAGTGCGACGGGACGGTATGTACTGCCCCCAAACCGGTGAAAGGCCCGATGTCCCAACTGATCTCCGATAAAGCTCATTGGAAAAGCGAGCAGCAACAGTAGCAAAGGCGTTGCCGTCACCATGTCCGCCACCGTGAACATGACCACGGCAAGAATGTTCGACGCGAAAAAGAACGCCATCAGAAATGCGCGCGCCGCGCCTGGGTCAGTGATGACAGCCATGGCGTACACCACGACGGGGGGCCCCGGTATCGCAAAAGCACCGTTCATGAGTCCCGAGGCGATACCTGTTCCTGCAGTCACCGACTTGGGCACTGAGACTTTGTTGGATGGCCTCACTAGCGCTGTCGCGAGTGTTGCAACGATAACGGAAACCCCAATCCAAAGCTGAAACTCGGATCGGGACATGCCGCTGAGGAGGTAAACACCAACGGCCGTGCCAGCCAGTGATCCCAAGATCATGGGCGTGAACTGATCGACGGGGAACTTACCCCACCACTCTTTGTAGCTCGTGGAGCTGACGGCGATGGTCAAGGTTGCGGCCAGCACCACGGCTTCATTTGGCATGAGCAGGAGAGAAAAAACGGGAACCGCAATCATGGCGAACCCAAAGCCCGTGAAGGCCCTTAGCAGCGCTGCGGCCAATGCGGTACCACCCACAGCAATGAGCTGCAGTGGTGACAATAATGTAAGTAATGATTCCATGAACGCGCCTATCCCTCGAACATCGCTATGTTAGGGGAATGAGCCCGCGCACTCATCCATAAATTTTGGGTAAAAGTGGTTTTAGGTGAGAACCCTTAACACACGGGCACGACTGCTGCGTCTCAGTGCTCGCGTCTAATGGTTACTGTTAACTATTTTTTGTCTCGCTCGTTCTCTTTTTATCTAGTCTTCTTGCACCGGTGGCCCTTGAGGGCGCATGCCTTCCCCGTCTTGCCCACCCTGTCTCGCGCTACGCTGCCGGCCAGGCTGCTTAAAGAGATACGGCGCCGCCTTCATTCGTTGCTTGGGGTCGAGCGACAACAATACGTCAATACCCACCTCGTGAATGAGCTTGTGATAATCAGCCGTCGACCGCCGCATTTCAGCAACGCCTGCCTCTAGCTCATCGCGAGTCAAGTTCTCGGACTGAAGCAACTTCCTCAGCGCACGCTCTGACTGGCGAACGTCTCGTCGAGCGGCTATTACCTCACGTGAGTGCTCTCGCAAAATCGGTCTCGCTTTCTCTCTAACGCCCTTGGGCACCTCTTTAAAGGCCCAAGCCAACGGTGGAGGACTATGCTGCCCTTCCCGAAGCATATGACCACCAATCAAACCGGCTAACAGTAAATTCAGGGCCATCGATACGACAACCAGGCCAATCAATGCTCTATGACTCATCTGAATACTCCTCGCCCACAACCGTGAAGCTGTATTGCTCTGCCTGTGACCAGTCTTCCACAGGCTCATACGTTGTCGACCCGACAGCGATACCCGCACTCAAAGTGAGGCTTGCGGCGAGTGCCGGCTTCCAAACATCTGACGACAATGACTCCGCCACAACTTCGAGCCACCTACTTAGCCGCTGAGACAGCGTTAGCTGTTGCGGTAAACCACGGGCAATCTGTTGTGCAACCTGAGTAGCATCTAGTGTCGCCACGCGAGCGGAATGCTGGAGAAGGCTGTCTAGGGACGCTTCCTCACTCAGTATTTGCCGCAGCTCATCACTCGATTGCAAAGCATCGAGCGTTGCCGCACGTTCTGCTTCGGGCCATGCACTCTGCTCAGCACCATAGGCAGCGATTACGTCTGTTGCACGCTTCTGGGATTTTTCGTCTGGGTTCATTGCTGTGTCTCCAGCTGTTTTTTCAAATTACCGCGCGCCCTCACTAATAGGGACTCCACGGCACGGACCGATGAATTTGTGATCTCCGCCACTTCTCGGTTCGATAGGTTTTGATAGTAAGTCAGCACTAAAGCGGTTCTCTGACTCTCGGGTAATCGCATTAAAGCGACATCGATGGGCCGCTGCGCTCTCGAAGTATCAGACTCGGTGAGGGGATGCTCGGACTCCGATGGGTCCCAGCTGACCTCGCGCTGGCGCTTTCGCATGATGTCGATACACCGGTTATAGGCAATGCGGTGCAACCACGTCGTCAGCCGCGCCTTGTTCGGGTTGAAATCACTCGATCGTTGCCAAAGCACCACCATGACATCCTGCGCGATGTCCTGCGCAAGGGTGTCGTCACTCACAATTCGTTTCGCATAGACCTCTATCGCAGGAAGATGTCGCTCAACGAGCTTCGAATAAGCACGCTGGTCACCCTTGCGAACAAGGGCAACCAGGCGAGTTTCATCCAACTGCATTACCTTAGGTGGTTAGTTTCAGTAACGAGGTAGGTTACTTGGACTCTGAGTGTCCCTTATCCATCTCCTTGCGCTGACCCTTCCCATGATCTCGGTGACCGCCCCGCTCTTGCATCAGACGGCGACGCTCCTTTCGTGCCTCTCTGAACTCGCTCTTAGTTATCTGACCATCACCATCGCCATCCATGCGATTAAAGGCAGCGCGCCGTCGCTCGCCTTGCGTAACGACACCATCGCCATCAGCATCCAGTGCATCGAATCGAACCAAAGCTTCTTCGGTACGCTGAGTTGCTATCTGACTGACTTCATCACGCGTTATTTCTCCATCCCCATTCGCGTCCATACGCATTTCAGGCGCATCGCGACCCTCGGGCATTCGAAACTCGTCAAAGCTAATGGCGCCATCGTTATTGGCATCCATCTGCTTGACCGCATTTTTCATCCGCTCGCCACCCTTACGGTGGTCACCATGACCGTCAGCCATAGCCGGCATGGCAACCGCACCCGCGATTAAAAACATCATTGAATAACGTCGATTCATCTCATTTTCCTTAGCGCCCAAAGCGTCTTTTTATCCATTCAGCAGTGATACGGAACGGTATATCAAATCCCGTCGGTTCCGTGGATGAGAACTTTTTCGCAAATTGCGAATTTTATATTGCAAAAGCAATTGCATTTTGCGAATATCACTCTCGAGCGGTAAGCAAGTGCGCTCAGTCATTGTGACTTTTTCTGGGTTGGGCCCAGTAGTACGGGCCCTTTTTTCTAAACCCTAAGCAGTGACCAACAGCAGTAAATGGGGATGAAAGCTATGATCTACGTCGTTTCTTGGTTTGAAAACACAGTTCCACAGAGTGTCTTTTTTCACTCACTGGGTCATGCAAAGTTTTTTGTTCAGCGTCTCCAGCGTAATGAAAACTGCCGAAAGATTTTTCTCGAGGAAGCTGTGGCACAAGCTGCCTAAAATTTGCAATTTGCGAAAAAGAGCCTTACTCAGCACGCAAAAATCTAAAAATTGATTGAAATTAATCGGTGATTAAGTCCTCGAACTTTTGAGGCGGCTCGCAATCGAGGGACGTGCTTGGGATCAGAGTAGATCCAACGCTATCCGTAGACCGTTCACGGTCTCATTTAAGGCATCTGCATCATAAGGCACGGCATCACCGACTCCCCAGACAGGTTTCGGGAATGAAGCATCGTCCTCGAAACGGACAATGTGATGGATGTGAAGCTGTCGCACCATGTTGCCTAGGGCTGCCACGTTGAGCTTGTGTGGAGCGAACAGTTGATCCAACGCTTTTGATAGTCGAACAGACTCACCTAGCAAAAGGTGCTGTTGCTCCTCGGCCAGCTCGTGGATCTCCACTATGTCAGGGACTTTCGGAATCAGGATGACCCATGGGTAGCGACTGTCGTTCATGAGCCGCACCTGGCAAAGATGCCAGTCCGCTATGGGTACAGTATCTTTGTCTAGTTGTGGATCGAGCTGAAATGCGTAGGGGTCGTCCATCAGTCCTCCAATGCCGGAAGCACTGAAATCTCATCGCCAATGGCAATATCGCCCGACTCAATAATCTTTGCGCAGAGCCCCCCGTGGCCGAGCATGGCCGCCACGCCACCTTTCCCCAGATTCTCTTCCATGCGTGCACAGGGATGGCACAGCTGGGTCGCTTCAAATACTGCCGAGCCAATGCGGAACCGCTGCCGACGCAGCGCATTGAGATTGACACCTTTTACCACCAGATTGCGTCGAAGCAGTCCGGGGTCGATGCCATCTCGCCCGAGGAAATGCGCCGCCTGTGCAATGAACTCTTCCGAAATGATGGACACCTGTCGACCGGAACCCGGTGTTTTACCCATACGGTGATCACCCTCGAGCCCAAGTGTCGCAACAGCCTTGGTTGCGGATACTGACTGGAGCGGTTCGCGCCGCTTCGGTCGAACACCAATCCAGGTCAGCTCGCCCGGTGCAATATCGAGCGCGTAGCGATCCAGTGGGTTTCGTCGCTTAGTCATTACAACTCCTTTTGCTTTCTACCGCTTTCTACCACTTACCGTCGCTTCCATCATTTCACGGTCACCCAAAGAAACCGTTGCATGCAAAGAATACGACAAGCGCCCCCAACAATCCGATCAACAAGTCTTTTCGCCATAGCGTCACTCCCGCCATCACAGCCAGCGTCAGAAA
>CAJWQE010000042.1 GCA_913045375.1 uncultured Halieaceae bacterium
AACAAAGGAAACTACGAGCCTCTTAACAGGCGTAGCAACATTAGAGAAGCTAAACGTGGTTCCGAGCCCGTCCTGGTTGTCGCCTAGACAGTCGGCAAGCGGTACGGTGTTGAGGTTTGAATCCCCTGCACTACAGTAAGGTCCAACCTCTTTCGAATCCAGCAGTGCACCAGCTTCAGAAAAAATCTCGACTCGAAAAGTCTCGCCGAAATCCAGATCCCATAGTTGACCTGCCAAGTTGGTGGGCAGAGTTTGTGAATAAGTGACTACAAACTTGTTTCCTGCTTTTAACATCTTCTGTTCAGCAGCGGTGGTAGTGATTGCATTACCCTCGACGTCTACGTCCGCGTTGCACTTTTTCTTTTCTCTGATAAGGAAGTCGAAACCCTCTCCAGTAGGTGAGGCGTCTACGTCAGCATTACGTGGATCGCTTGAGTCGGTGTAACCCCAGCAGAATTGATTCGCGTCATAGTCATTATTGTCATACTGCTCAATGACCGCCTCATCGTCGGCGATATTGTCGTTATCAGTATCGATACCGAAACTGAGGCCCGTCTGACCGTCCTGAAAGACGTAATCCAGCGGCAGATGCAGATTGTCTACCGGGACACTGTTATCAGGGAGTCTCTCAAATGTAATGGTCGCGGCGTGGGTGCTCATTAGTAAACGTTCCTCTCGATGGGTTGGTGAGGTTTACGAAGGAGAGGTCATTCGATGAGTCGCAAAGACCAAAATCATTACCGAAGTTTTGACCAAGGCCGGAAAAACGGTTGGGGAATAGGGCTTTACAGACACCCGTCTGATGGGTGGTTTGGCGGAGTCTGTGCGGGGCTCGCTGAGTATTGGGAAGTACCGACCTGGGTCACCCGCCTGTCGGCGTTTGCGCTCTTCCTGTTCACAGGATCGATTATCTTCTGGTTCTACATCGCGGCATGGATACTGATTAGTAAACGGTCCTCTCGGTGGGGTGGCGAGGTGTATGAAGGGGAGGTCATCAAGGACTACGATGAGGATCGCCACGAATACCGCAGACGCTCTGCCTTTCGCTACTCTGAGGCGCCCTCAACGCGCATGGCGAAGGCCCACGATCGCGTGAGAGAAGCGGAACGAAAAATCGCTGCTATGGAGCGTTATGTGACCTCGAGCCGATACGACCTGGACAAGGAGTTCTCCAAGCTCTAGCAGACAGGCTCTAATCGGCGAGCGGAGTTAGCAGGTGTCTGCCCGGGTAGCGGCCCTCGACTTGTTCACCATCTGTCACGACGGGTCGTCCTGCCACCAGTACGTGCGAAATACCGACTGACGGCTGGTAGGGATCACCGTATTCCGCCTTCGCAGCAATTGTAGCGGGGTCGAAAATGACAATATCTGCATCCGCCCCCACTTGGATGCGTCCTTTCGTTTCAAATGCACTGGAGGCTTGTGACAGCCACTGCGCCGGTAAAAGCGTTATGCGCCGCAAGCCTTCCATGAGCGGCATCACCTCCAGATCTCTCACATAGCGCCCCAAAAAATGGGCGTAGGTGCCGGCAATGTTGGGGTTGGTTTTCACCTCGAGGTCAAAAGCGGGAAGTGCGTCGGTCGATACCATCATACCCGGCCACTTGAGCGCTTCGAGCAACCATTCTTCCTTGACGTAATGATGATTGATCGAGCTGGTGGGAAACTCTCGCTGATAGCGAAGAAAACGCTCTTCGTCGAGCCACTCGCCCGTTGGTACCCACTGAACATCCTCATAATCGATATCAAAGATGGCACGCCAATCGCGGTTCACAAAAACATCCGCAGCGATCGATGTGCCTCCCGCAAGGTAGGACAGTGTTTCAGTCGTAATACGCGCTCCACGCGCATTGGCGGCATCGATTTTCGAGAGCCAGACTCCAATACCACCCATGGCTGAGTGGGTAATATGACAAATCATGGTGGCAACCTTGTGTGCCTCCGCGAGTGCGATGACCTCATCTAATCCCGTTGGATCGCCGGGCATGCCGCGTCGAACATGCACGTACACCGGTGTGTCGTACTCTGCCGCTGTCTCGAAGATCATACTGAGCTCGCTTTCGGTGACGGCTTCGGTCATGTAGTCGAGTAAGACGCCAATACCCAGACCGCCAAGTTCTAGCCCGTTGCGGAGATGTTTTCGCATCTCGTTAACTTGAGCGGTAGTTGCCGTTTGGCTCCACATGCCGCCGCCCAATGAGATGAAGCCGTCCTCGCTGAAGAAATAGCCCTGTGTTGAGTTGTCCATCACAAGACCTCGAATCGCAAAGTGACCCACTGATGAGCCGTAGTGCAGTTGTGCTCCCGCTCTGTATTGGTAGCCATAGTCCGTCGGTGGGTAAGAGCCCGCTTCGAGGTCGAGTTGCGTTGTGATTCCATCGAGAACGCTGAGGTGCTCACCTAGCCGCGTCGGTGTGTGGGAGTGGATATCGATAAATCCAGGTGAAACCACCAGCCCTTTGGCATCGATGCGGCGATTGCCCTTGAGACGGGATGTCGATATGCGGGTTATTTTCCCCTGCCGAATGCCGATATTGGCGACAGCATCGTAATTTGTCTCTGGGTCCATGACCCGACCACCCTCGATGACCGTATCGAATACCTCTGAAGTAATAGTTTTGGCCTGTGGTGCGAAGGCCGCTAGCGCGAAAATGAGTGAGACAGCGTAAGTCTGGATGGTTTTTCTGGTGGCCATTATTTATTCTCGCAGCGCTTCGTGTTTTGTGTCGGTCCATGCTTGCTCACGCGGGATCATAGCCACTCTATTGTTGTTTGTCTTGGAGCCGTATCTTGCAGACATTATCTGATTTCTCCGATGCCTCAGACGCCGCCGAGCACATCGTATTCCTGCATGCGAACGGTTTCCCGCCGGACACTTACGCGTCTTTTCTGAGCGCTATCAGCTCTCTGGGACGAATTTCCACGATTGAACATCGACCATTGTGGACTAGGGAAGCACCCAGGTTTTTAGATTGGGGCGTTTACGCTGACGATGCGATAAAAACGCTAGAACGAGAAACGACGGGCCCAGTCTGGTTGGTGGGACACTCGATGGGCGGAGCGATCAGCTTACTAATTGCTAGAAAAGCCCCACATCTCGTCAAGGGAGTAGTGGGCTTGGATCCTGTCACTATCAACTCTCGTTTTCTCGCTTTCTCACGCTTGGCGTTTCGTCTCTGGCCGGATAAACCCAAAATGATAAGAGGTGCATTGGGGCGACCGCATCAGTTTGACAGTCATCAAGCGGCATTCGAGTTCTATCGAACGAAGCGTGCATTTTCCGGCATCGCGGACAAGGAGTTGATGGATTACGTTCTAGCGGCTCACGCCACATCGGAGAGTGGTGTAGATCTTAGATATTCTGGTGCCTGGGAGGCGTGTGTCTACCGCTCTCCACCCAATCTATGGAAGTGCTTTAATCGCATTGACAAGCCAATTCACATCCTGGGAGGCGAGCATTCTTACGTGATTGTTCCCAATGTGGCAGAACGGCTTAAACGAATAAGAAACGTGAAATTCGAGTCAATTGATGCAGGTCATTTGATGCCCATGGAGAAGCCTCAAGAGACCGCCTCCTTTGTCACAGAGTGTATTTCTCGCTCCGAAACATAAACCTTATCGATCGGTGCTGTTAAGATCCCTCCATGCGGGCACTTGAACAAACTTACCCATGATTAATCCGATTGACGGGCGATTAGCGGATCTCGATGAGCGGCTCTTTATGCCGCGAGAGTTGAGCTGGCTGTCGTTCAATGCCCGGGTGTTACAGGAAGCCGCCAATGAGTCGGTACCTGTTATTCAGCGCCTTCGATATTTGGGTATTTTCTCGAGCAATCTCGATGAATTCTTCCGCGTGCGTGTCGCCGAAATCAGACGTCTGATTACAGTATCTACCGGCGGTAAACGGCAGCGGGCTAAGGAGCTACTGGAGACCATTCAACAGCAAGTGGCTCATCTACAGCAGGAGTTCGACAAAACGCAATCAAAGGTGATGGCGGAGCTGAAAAAGCGGCACATCTACATCATCGACGAGACGCAGTTGAGCCGCGCTCAGTTAGCCTATGTCGAAGAGTACTTCACCAAGTACGTGCTCCCTTCGCTCGAACCCATCTTGCTCACTGATGAATTAGCTATTCCCGCTCTCGCCGATGAATCGCTCTATTTGGCAGTAGACATGAAGACCACTGACGGAGATCAGTATGCAGTCATGGAAGTGCCTTCGGACGTGGTGGGTCGGTTTGTCTCTATCCCAAGAGGGCGAGATGCGCAGGGTAAAGTTTTTATTCTGCTCGATGATGTAATTCGCGCTTGTCTGCCTCGTGTATTCCGTGGGGTATTCAACATAGAGTCGGCGAGTGCCTACTGCTTCAAGTTTTCACGCGATGCCGAGTTGGAAATCGAGACATCGATTAACGAAAGTCTGATTGAGAAAATGGCGTCTAGCCTCAAGCAGCGTCGCAAGGCGGATGCGGTTCGCTTTGTTTACGATGCAACCATGCCAGAGATGCTGCTCGAGCAGCTCCGAAAGCGACTGGGGTTTGGGCGTTATGACAGCCTGATTCCCGGTGGACGCTATCACAACTCCAAGGATTACATTGGCTTTCCTAATGCAGGACCAAAGTATCTGGAATTCAAGCCTCTGCCACCCATTCGAATTGCTGAGCTCGATCGGGCTGACAACATCTTTGATGCGCTTCGAGAAAAAGATTACCTGCTGTACTACCCCTATCACCCATTTGATTACGTTGTTGACGTGCTCAAGACTGCGGCCATTGATCCCTCTGTCACTTCCATTAAGGTCTGCCTATACCGCGTAGCCTCTAATTCCCAGATCGTCGATGCGTTAATCAACGCGCAGTACAACGGGAAACGTGTGCGAGTAGTGGTAGAACTGGCCGCCCGTTTTGATGAGCAGGCCAATATTGCGTGGTCGGAGCGTCTGACCGACGCCGGCATTGAGGTCATTTTTGGCATCCCGGGCTTGAAGGTTCACAGCAAATTATTCCTGATTGATCGCATGGAAAATGGCGAGTTGATTAGATACAGCCATGTGGGCACCGGCAACCTCAATGAAAAGACGGCAAAGTTGTACACCGACTTCACTCTTCTCACTGCAGACCCCGAGATTTGTGAGGACGTGAACGAAGTATTTGAGTTTCTGAAGTACAACTATCGGCGGCCAGACTACAAGCACTTACTGGTGTCTCCACACACGTCACGAAGCGGCATCATGCGGCTAATCGATGAGGAGATAGCCAATGCCCGTCAAGGATTCAGGGCGCAGTTGTTCTTTAAATGTAATAACCTGGTGGATCGTCAATTAACGCTCAAGCTCTATGAAGCTAGCCAAGCTGGTGTCGAGGTGAAGCTGATTGTTCGCGGCATGTGTTCGCTTCTGCCGGGTGTCAGCGGGATATCCGAAAACATCAAAGCCATCAGCATCATTGACCGCTTCCTTGAACACCCCCGAGTTTACGTAGCCCATAACCGTGGCGAGCCGAAATACTACATTAGCTCGGCGGATTTGATGACGCGAAATATTGATTATCGAGTTGAAGTTATTTGCCCAGTGAAGGACGCGGATGCGCAGCGAACATTGCAGGACATTCTTGACCAGCAATGGAATGACAACTGTAAGGCGCGGGTGATCGACGCTTATCAATCGAACAATATGGTTACATCAGAAGGCAAAGCCACTCTCGTTCGCTCACAAGAAACGATTCACCGCTATCTCGAGACGGGTAAGCTACCGCGTATGCCAAAGTCATCCATGCGCAAACTGTCCATTCGGCGGCGGCGAGGTAAGTTGTAAGGAACTACCTAGTTTTCCGTGGAACTAACGTAGGTCGTCGGTACGAACGTTGAAGAAAGGTCGTGTAACACCATCGTTTTCCAGCACCAGGAACTCGCTTCCATCAGGGTTTGAAAGCACCACTTCGATTGGCTGAAATAAGGGTCGGCGCACGAACTTAACAAACCAGCCGAACTGCTGCTTTTGGTTGAGCGCGATTTTCTGCTCGTTAGTAATCAAGCTGAAAAAGTCGTCAGGAATAGGGGGCATGCGCATGCGGCGTTCCGCTACGCTCTGCGACTGTGCATTGTTGATGGGCTCAACGGCGCTCATATCGACCTCTATTCGTTGTTCCAAACAACACAATAACAACTTTGCATGCTCGGCCAATCCGACTGCTATTCAAATCGTGAGCCACGTCACAAATTTGACGCTAGGGCTAGCGCGCGTCGCTACATCAGCCAGGTATTAACGGTGTCTTGATTCGTCAACACGAGTTGCTGAGCTCTTGGGTCCTCAAGCAAGGGACCCGTATTGACGTTTAAGAGTTGTAGTAGATAGGGCGCTAGTTTGGCTCTAACCGGGAGTTCAAGGCGACCTTCAATCATGTTGTAGTCGTGAGCAATGACTTCCTGTTGCTCCAGCGACAGCCGTGAGTCTGGCTCAATCCTCAACGTCACAATTTGCTGCCAATCTTTATCATGGTCAGCGAGGTGCGGACTCTCGTCCATCAGGTCAGCTTCGCCGCGGAATCGACTCAGTACAAAATCCCTGAAGTCTTGGTTTTTTTCACACCATGCCCGGACGTGCCAGCGGTAACCTGTCCAAACTAATGTGTGCGGCACGATGATTCTGCCTTCTCGGTCAGGGTTATTGAGCGAAACGTAATCGACATCAATGCGGCGATATTCCGTCATGGCCTGAATGATCGGTCTCAGGAGCTCTGCTGGTAGTTCACGCGACGGTGCATTGACGACTTCAACACTAGCAGCAGCTACGGGGAGGTGACCGAGAATCCGCTGGACATCACTTTGCTGCGCTGCAAGCTGCAAGTATTCTGAGGCAAGTCCGCGCGTCAGAATTGGAGCGAAGTCCTCGGAAGGTGAGTAGTGTTTTGCTACCGGATCGTAAACGAGGTCACCCCGCTTGAGTGCACGTCGATAGTTGCTTAGGTCTTTATTGGCTTGTTGGCGACCAATGCTAAAGGTCTCGCACAACTTTCGTGTGGTAAGACGACCCTCCCACAGCGAGATAAGCTCAATGTAGCGGTAGCGGAGCAGTTGCTCCCAGCGCTGGTTGGTCTGATCGGTCAGGTGAGTCTCGGACATGGCCCTACGTTAAAGGCTCGCGAGTATCTCCTCAATATGCTGAACCGTTGTTCGCGGATTGACGATGCAAAAACGCAGCACTGTCTCGCCGTTGTGCTTTGTAGGCGTGACGAAAGACTGACCGGTTTCAAGTTGATGATCACTCCAGTTTGCATAGTCTTCGGGTTTCCAACCTTTTCTGCGGAATACACAGATCGACAGATTTTGCTCTGCAACTAGCTCAAGATCAGGGTGTCGCTCGATCCGCACGGCGGCCTCTTTTGCGACAGCCAGCGTCTGCTCAACCGCATCGGCATAGGCTTCCGTTCCATGCGTGGCAAGGCTGAACCACAGCGGCAGTCCTCGTGCTCTCCTGGAGAGGTGGTGTGCATAGTCGGAGACATTCCAGACTCCGTCATAGACGACCTCTAGGTATGCCCCTTGTTGCTGGTGTGCTTCGCGGGCCAATCGTGGGTCCTGATAAATCAAGGCGCAGCAGTCAAAGGGCGCGAATAGCCATTTGTGTGGGTCGACGATGAAACTGTGCGCCAGTTCAATGCCATTGAATACCTCTCGAATGCTTGGGGCAGCGAGACCTGCGCCACCATAGGCGCCATCGACATGCATCCACACGTCGTGTCCATGACAAACTTCGCCAATACCTTGCATGTCGTCTATGACGCCAAGGTTTGTGGTGCCAGCCGTGCAGGCCACGGCAAATAGCCTTTTGCGATCTATTTCCGACAATCCCGCAATTGCTTCTTCAACATCCTGACCTGTAAGGCGATCGCCGCCCACTTCGAGAAGGTCGACGTCCATCACGTAGGTGGCCTGCTTGATGGAGGCATGCGCGCCCTTCGATGAGATGACTAGGCCGCGTAATGGCTCTAAATCCGGCTTACCGCGGCGCCATTGGTGTCTAGCAGCAACCAGCGCTGAGAGGTTTCCCGCGGTTCCACCGCTGACAAAAGCACCTCCTGCGTTTGGACCGAAACCCGCTAAGTCAGCTATCCATCGCAGCGCTTGATTCTCGGCATAGGTTGCACCCGCACTCTCAAGCCAGGAACTGCCGCAAATACTGGAGGCGCCTACAATCAGGTCAAAAAGCGTGGAGGCTTCAGTGGGTGCAGCCGGCACAAAGGCTAGGAATTTTGGATGGTCAGTGGAAATGCAGGCAGGTGCGAGGACATCAGTGAACAGCCTGAGCGCCTCGAGACCACCCAAACCTTTGTCAGTGATGGTTTGGCCGGCCATTGCAGTCAACTGCTCGGGTGTCATGGGGGCGTCGATTTCGGGAGGATCCATGCGCATGCGCTCGACGCTGTAGCGAACGATAGCTTGCTGCAGTACTTCCATATCCTTCGTGATTTCGTGCACGGCATTGCCCCCATAAAGCTCTAAGCCAGAAGCTTAACAATGCGACGGGGCCGATCGAATACCCTTGTAGGTTTAATTTTACGAATTAGGCCGCATGGTGACGGAATCGGTGGATGAGGGCACTTCCCAAGAGCGCGCCTACTGAGCAAAGGAGCATGAGCGCCACCGGCTCTAAGAGTCTTCCTGCGTACAAAAGGCCTGCAATAGCTCCAACCGTTGCGGAGCTTAGCGAATGCACGCAGCCATAGACAGCGGAGGCAGCGCCGGCTTTATGTGGGTAGAGAGAAACGGCGCCCATAGAGGCGTTGGCTGAAATCAGACCGATGCCAAAGAAAAATAGGATGGAGAGGATGGCAAATCCGACTGTGGATGAGGGCAGATAAAGCGTTAGAAAGAGCACCAGTGCGTTGGCGCCTAAACACACGAAGGTGCCCCGGTGGAGGGTCTTATCCTGTCCCCACTGCATGACCAATCGAGAACTCAGTAAGCTGCCGATAACAAATCCAATCACGGTCATGGCAAAGGCGAGGCCGAAGTATTCGGTTGGGACTTGAAAGACGTCTTTAAGAAAAAAGGAGACTGTCGAAAGGTAGATAAACAGGCCACAAAACGACAGGGTTCCTGCAATTTGATAGCCCAAGAACTTGGGATTTCCAAGGCAGTCCCTAAAAGAGATCGCTATATCTCTTAAAGTGAGTTTGCCCTTGCTGTCACTGCTCGGGCCGTTGTTCTCCGATTGCAGTGACGACAACCCTAGGTAAACGAGCACGGCGAAAACGGATTGAGCGACAAAGGTAAAGCGCCAACCTAACTCGACTGTGATGTACGCGCCGAGCGTTGGTGCAATGAGCGGCACACTCGCCATAGCAGCACCGGTCAAGGCCATCATTTGCGCGGCTCTGTCGCCTTCAAAGCGGTCGCGTATGAGTGCTCTCGCAATAACCGCCCCACTGGCTGCCGCGGCACCCTGCGCGATTCGAGCTAGCCACATGTACTCGATATTCCAAGCGAGCGAGCTCAAGAGTGAAAAAGCGATATAGGTCAGTGTGCCCACTCGGATGACCGGGAGTCTTCCAAATTGATCGGACAGTGGTCCGAAAATTATCTGACCACAGGCTACGCCCAGCATGAAAAGACTGAGTGTCAGCTGGCTTTGCGAGATAGAGCTCCCGAGCTCCTCCGTCATAGTGGGGATAGCAGGTAGATAGAGATCCGTGGAAATCGGCACAAACGCCAATAAGCCCGTCAGTGTGGCAAACGTAATGACGTCCCTACGGGTGAATTTACTGGTGCGCGAGCTCAATTAATGGTCGGTACTTCTAACGGTATCACCGGGCAGGTTTCGGGAATGAAAAACTGGCCGTTTTCCATGTCCATGAAGTCCAGACCAATGGCACTGCCATTCGTCAGCACGGCCACTCGGATCATGTAAGCGGTATTGGCGTGCTTGATTTCAACCATCTGGAACATGGTGACGCCTGCACCCGCCTCTTCCGCCATGCGGACAGCCGTATGCTCCATGTAAGTTTTCGCTTGTCCCGGTTCCATGGGGGTTAAGGATTGCTGCAATACGTCGCTTAAGCGAGCTTCGATGGCGGATCTGTTTTCGTCAGCCATCAGTGTGGCCGATATAAACGCTCTATCTGTGTTCATTGCATTCCCCCTTGGGAGTGACTCCCAAATGCGGCGGCGAGTGTAGCATCAAGTCTAATGCAATGCGCTAATGTCAGCATGGAAAAGCCGTGATAGACTTCGCGCCCTGTCGATCGCGACAGCCGCTCCGCCCGTAGCTCAGCTGGATAGAGCACCAGGCTTCGAACCTGGGTGTCGGGAGTTCGAATCTCTCCGGGCGGGCCACACAAAAAAGCGCCCGCTGACAGGGGCGTTTTTATTTGGGGGTGAGCTTGAGCTTTCGAACTCCCGAGTTCAAGCCGAGACGCCTCAGCGTCCAGACCAGCGAGGCCCAGACAAAGCTCATCTCTCCGAGCTGGGAATACAGCGCAAGGGTCCGTCTTGAGGGATACTAGGCGCGTGGCCTGTGAAATTCGAACCCGGCAGCTCGAGCCAGGCCCTAAAAGAGCCCATCTCTCAGTTTGCATCCGTGTGATAGGTCCGAGAATGTCCTCGATATTCGTACCGCAACATCTGCACCGACAGGAAAGCTAGGTGAAGTCAACAGAGTCGCGAGTCGAGTCGCTGAGCCCAGTATTATTGGGCCTACCAGTAGGCTTGATGCTTCTCAACTTAATTCTTCGGCAGGCCGATGCTTTCCCACCTGAGCTCAGCGACGAGGCCAATTGGCTTGGGCTAATGCAGCTCACGGAGAGAGGATTTGACCCTCCGATTTCAGGACCACTGTTTGTCTATGTTATGCGAGCGGTGCACGAGCATCTGTACTTCGGTTTGCCTGCCATTCTCGATTCCGTCGCCATATTGGGTAGCGGCCTGACTATTGCACTCGTGCTTTCGGGGTATCGGTACCATCTGCCCAATACAACCTTGATTAAAAGTGCTGCCATAATGCTTCTCGTCACTAGCTATTTTTTAGCGCCCGCATTAGAAGCTCGGCCCCAGCAATTGGGTATTGCACTGGCTTTCCTCATCTGCCTGCAGGTTACATCTCAACCTCAGACATCGACTGGCTGGTTGCTGGCTGCGTTGCTTCCTCTAGCGTTCTGGCATGTGCTGTCCTTTTTTGTCGCGATAGCTTATCTGAGCGTTTGGAAGCTGACTCTCTGGCGGCTTGGTAGCTTGAGGGGTGGAGCAATACTCCTTTGGTTCGTGCTTGCCTCATCTCTTTTGGTGTCGCTCATTGGGTCTCGCGCTTATCGCTCTCTGCTAGAAGATGTGCTCGCTAACCACTTACCTGGCCAGGCCACGCTCGCTCTATTGATTATTTCCTCTGTCTTGCTGGCGACCTGCTTCTACGCAGTCCCTGTGAGGCTTTGGAGAAAAGTCAGAGCGCTATGCCTGTCCCATATAAATGTTGTCGTGGCGATCATTTTTTTACTCAGCGCCATTGCGCTGACTTTGCAGTGGCGACTGCTGCCCAGCTCAGCCTTACAGGACTACGGTGGCTCCGCGGTAACTTTTTGCATGTGGCATGCTGGCAACCTGGGTTTTTGTTTCTGTTACCTGCTAGGTCTTCAAATCTGCTTCAGAGGAGAGGTCGACGGGCTACAGGCATTCGTTAATGGATCTCTAATACTGCTGGTTTTCGCATCTTTCGCCTTGTTTGCGTCGTTATTCTTGGCCCATGTGAACTGGATGATAAGAATCCTTTATTTTTGGATTCCCTTTGCTGCGCCATTGAGCGCACTTGGGTTGGGAAAGTTACTTTCTCATGCCGATAAATTCCGCCATTTAATCCTCTTTTGCCTTTTTATGGCCAGCCTCAGTCATGTTGTTAGATTGTCAATAGTTTAAATCTGGGAGCCCTAGTGCATTTTGAGGGGCGCAGTCTCATCAGCGCGGAGGTCCATGGCAACCAGATTTTTACCAATCGTCGCGCCGCGCATCATCTCGCTATAGGCCCAGCCGGCGTTGGGTAGCCCTTCGGTAATGTTCTCCAATACGGTGATCTCACCCGCCCGGACCCACTCGTGAAGCTGCTGGGAGGCTGCCGGCACTTTATCCATGTAGGTGTAGAGCAGGAAGCCCTTCATGGTGAGTTCTTTCTCCACCAGTTTCCACATGTTGTAAATCGGGGTTGGGTTATCCTGATCGTTATAGTCGCTGATCATGCCGCAGCCAATCACGCGGCCGAACGTGTTCATGCACGCGAGTGCCGCGTTCAGCGTGGTGCCCCCGACATTGTCGAAATAGACGTCGACGCCCTCGGGGCAGGCTTGCGAAATGGCGGTAGCGAGATCACCGCAGGTTTTGTAATTCACTGCTGCATTGGCGCCCAAGGTGTTTGTCACCAGCTCCGCCTTTTCGTCAGTGCCGACGATGCCCACGACGTTGCAGCCGCGCAATTTGGCGATCTGGGTTGCCATGGAGCCGGTAGCGCCAGCCGCGGCACTGATCAGTACGGTTTCTCCCGCTTGGATCTTGCCAATTTCATGGAGGCCCACGTACGCCGTGTGGCCTGAGCCGCCCAGCCCGCCGGAGTAGTAGGAGAGGGGTATGTCGGGCTCTGGGGAGAGCTTGGAAAGCAGCACCGTATTGGCGTCGCTGAGCGAATAATCCTCCCAGTGGTGCAGGCCAAAGATCAGATCGCCGGCCTCAAAGCCCGCCAGATGCGATTCAACGACCCGTGCAACGGAAGGTCCACGAATGGCGCCGCCCAGCGGGATGGGTTCAAAGTAGTTTGCTTTACCATCCAGCCAGCCTCGGATCGCGGCCTCCAAAGAGAAAAACAGGTTGCGGACCAGCATCTGCCCTTCGGTTGGCTGGGCGATCGCGCCCTCGACCAAATCAAAATCTTCCGGCAATGGGATGCCTTGTGGGTGGCGTTTTAAGACGACCTGACGGTTGAGCATTCTGTGGTCCTTGAGCCGCGTTTCAGCTGGAGTTCGCACCATGGCGCAGAGGCGTTATATTGTCACGGTTGGCAGAGCCGATGCCATCTCGGTGCTCTAAAGACCCAGTGCGTTAATAAAAAGTGCGTTACTAAACATGAACAAACCGCAGCTCGAGATCCCCGTTCTGAACATACCCGTCCACCCGGACACGATGGACGGTAGGGATCCCTCTTTACTCCGGGGAGATGCGGTCTCTGGGGATCGTTACTACTCCAGGGAGTTCGCTCAACAAGAGTGGGAGCACATGTGGACCAAGATCTGGCATGTGGCGGGGCGATTGGTGGAGCTTGAGGAGCCGGGCGATTTTGTCGTGCATGACTTCATGGGCCAGTCGGTGATCTGTGCGAAGCAAGAGGATGGGTCTATTCGGGCTTTTTACAATGTGTGTCAGCATCGCGCGCTACGACTGGTAGAAGAAAGCTCATCGGTTAAAGAATTTCACTGTCGGTACCACGGTTGGGTCTGGGGCATCGACGGTGTTTTGAAATCGGTGCAGGATCCCGAGAACTTTTCGCAAGGTGACCCCTGCGGAAAGCTGCAGCTCAAGGAATTGCGATGCGACACCTGGGGCGGCTTTGTTTGGTACAGCTTTAGTGATGACAGCCCGGGGCTGATGGATTACCTGCATCCATTACCCGAGATCTACAAAAACTATCCTATGGAGACGGCGGTCAGGATCTTTGCGCGCAAGATTCGGCTTAACACCAACTGGAAATTCGCGTCGGTCAACTTCAGTGAGTCCTACCACACGCGCACTGCACACCCGCAGGTGCCACCGTGGATTGATCAGGACTATTGGAGCGCGCGCTCAGAGATTTGGCCCAACGGGCACGGGCGCACGGTACAGCCGATGCGCCCGAGTCTGCGCGATCGGCTGCCTGAGGGTGAGCCGCATCCTTTCGATGACATTCTTCGCATGTGGGATATCGACCCCGACGGCTACCCGGATTTTGAAACCAAAGCGATTCAGGGCTGGATGGACCTCAAGGCGGCAAAGCGAAAGCATTGGAAAGAAAAGGGCTACCTGCACTACGAGCACATGAATGACGAGGAGCTCACCGACAGCCCGCACACCGTCATTTTTCCCAACGTGACGATCTCGTTCCTGCCCGACAATCTCATCTTTTTCCGTACCGAGCCCGACCCTAGAGATCCCACCAAATGCACCTTCGATCTGTGGTGCATGGCTTTCCCCGTTGAGGGACAGGCTGAGGCCCACGGCATCATGACTCAAGGGCTGTTCCCGGTGACCGAATGCGAATCAGAAACCCTGGATTTTGATGGCGGGCAGGGCATTCCTGAGATCGTCGACTCGATCGTGTGGCAGGACATGATGCTCGCAGAGGCACAGCAAAATGGCTGGGAGTCGAAAGGCTTCGACGATTACTATTTGGCTGATCAGGAGTCGCGGGTGCGTTATTTTCACGAGGTGCTGAACGATTACCTCGCAGGTCGCAAAGGGAGCTGACGGGCGCTTGGGGTTGAGGCCGTTGCTGTGGGGTCGGTTGCTAGCCCTCCGCTATGGGCCACAAACATGAGCGATCTCGATGAGCGCTGGAAAAAGTATGAGGAGTAAGGGCAGCAATGAAACGAGCAGTATGGTTGGCCACGCTGATGTGGTGCTGGATGGGGACGATGTCTGTGCAGGCGAATGATCACGACGTGGCCGAGATGTTGGCCAAGCACGAGATTGAGTACCTCCAAAGACTCTACGCCCGTGCGACGGATCAAATCGGCACCAATGTACCGGAGAACATCGAAGCCGGCCGGGCGGTTTATCACAGGATCTTCACTCAGGATGCCACGATTCGCGCCAGTGACCCCAGCGGCGCGGAGTTTCGGGTGGTCGGCCCCGATGAGTGGGTGAAGGTAGTGGACGGCGCGCTCTCCGTATTCGATTCCACACAGCACTTGCTGGGCACGCAGATTGTGGAGCTCGACAGCCTGCCCGATGCCGACGGCAAAGGTGGTGAGGGCAAGATGAGTAGCTTCCTGCAGGCGTGGCACCAAGATGATGATCGTGTGATCGATATTTATTTGGGTACTTACTACAGCAAAGTCCGCTATACCCAGGGCGTCGGCTGGCAGATTTATGACATGCGCCTTGAGAAGGTGGCTGGCGAAGTCATTGATAAGCGGCCCTAAGCTTTATGGGCAGCAGATATTCGATTAGCTGGAGAGATAATGAACGCAGCAAACCCCGTGATCCTTGAACGTGCGCTGACACGGCCGCCCAAAGAGGCCGAGCCGCAGTTGCGCGGTGACTCAGTCGGCAGTGACCGCTATACCTGCACAGACTACTTGCAGCGCGAGTACCAAAACGTGTGGCACACCGTCTGGAATATCGGTGGGGTGGCGTATCAAATGCCGGAGCCCGGTGACTACCTCACTACTGAGCTGGGGATCGACTCCATCATCATGGCTCGCCAGGAGGATGGTTCAGTCAAAGCATTTTTTAACTCCTGCCCGCACCGCGGCACCCGCATCACCGAGGCTGAAGACGGGCACGTGCAGGAATTCTCCTGCCCCTACCACGGCTGGACCTTTGACCGCGCGGGAGTGGTGACTTCAGTACCCGACGAAGAAGATTTTGCAGAGAGTCCCTGTGGCAAGGCGCGCCTTAAAGAGATGCGCTGCGAGGAACGATTCGGATTGATCTGGTACAACTTCGACCCAGACGCGCCAACGTTGGATGCCAGCCTGGGCGAGACGATCTGTCGTGAGCTCGAGTCACACCGAATCGAGGACATGCTCCGGGTGCTGGACATGACCGCCGAGACCCGCAGCAATTGGAAGATCATCACCGATAACTTTAACGAGGCCTACCACGTCAAAGTGCTGCATCCCGAGTTGATCCCCTATGTCGCGGCTGACTATGAAGATTGCCAGTTCGACTGCTTCCCTAATGGCCACAACCGCGGCTGGTTTCCCTCCTTTATGCCCTCTGTGCAATACGGCAGCGACATCATCGGTGAGCCCTTAAAAAGTATGGCCGCCGCCTGGGATGTGAACAGCGACGATTACGTGGGTCGCGATACCTGGCAGCAGCTGCGGGTAGATATTCAAGCCGCCAAGCGCGAGCGCGGCGAGGCGCAGGGCTATGTGCACTACAGCTATCGCGCGGATTACCAGCTCACGGACTATGTGATTTACAACCTGTTTCCCAATAACGTGATTACGGTGGGCCCGGATGGGGTGCAGCTGTTGCGCCCGCGCCCGCACCCGACGGACCCCGCGCAGTGTCTCTTCGATCATTGGTGGTTGGTGAATCGTGTCGAAGGGCAGGAGATGACACCGTCGCCGGCGGGTGGGCCAGATCTGCCGGTTGCCGACGCGCCCCATGAGCATATTCAGTATGGCGAAAAGACGCTGGGTACCACGGCGGATCAAGATTTGAGCATCGCCGAGATGCAGCAGAAAGGTCTGGCGTCAGCGGGGTATCAGGGGTACTGGATGCCGAATCAAGAGCGGCGCGTGCAGGCCTTTCACGAGCACCTGAACGATTTGATGTCCGACTGACCATGTCGCAGCGGTCTCCGTCCTCCATCACTGTTGCTGTTTCCCGTTGAGTCGCGGTCGATGACGACAAATCAAGCTGGTGACGCTGCCGATTGGGGCCCCGATTCGGGTGCATGGGAGGCGTGGTCTCGTAGCGTGATACAGAATCGTCTCGCGCAACACGCGCGGGGGATTGATCGGGCGGATGAGGCGCTCCTGTGCGAGGCCTATCACGATGATGGCACCGTTGATTATGGGTCACTGCAAGGCTCGGCGGCGGAGTTTGCAGCAGCGATTGCGGCGATGCACGACGGTGCGCCCATGTCCTCGCACCGCACTAGCAATATGTGGATTGCGGTTGAGAACCACAGCGCCATCAGCGAAAGCTATGTGATGGCCTGGGTGACCCTGCCGACTGACGGCGATCCTCAGCCACATCTGGTAGGGGGGCGATACCTCGACCGACACAGCTACAAACTAGGTGATTGGCGCATGCAGCACCGCCAGTATGTTTTGGACTGGATCACCCAGTTTCCCTCGCCCCAGCCTGCAGCGACTCGACCGGCGTTTGCGCCCCAGACTTTCGGCCCTCAGGGGGCGCACTTTCCGTGGGATGCGGGCAGTGCGCTGATGGCAGCACACGCAAGCTCAAATAAATCGATGAAGGAGAGCGTTCCGATGGACGAAACTCAAGCGCTTGAGGAAGTGGTCGCACAGCAGGCGATATCAGAACTCGGGTGTCGTTACGCGCGAGGCGTGGACCGGGGCGACCCTGAGATTATTCGTTCTGCGTTTCATGACGATGCCGCGATTGTGTCTGGTGCCTTCAACGGTCCTGCTGTGGAGTTCGCCACCGCGATCGGCGGGCTGCTCGATGAGACTTCGATCCGGGTTGCCCACACGGTGACCAACCACTGGATCGACATCGACGGCGATAATGCGGTGGGAGAGAGCTACGTGGTGGCCTTTCAGGGCACAAAAGGTGACTCACCTCAGGATGTGATGACCGGTGGACGCTATATCGATCGCTATGAGCGCCGCAGCGGTGAGTGGAAGATCAGCCATCGGACCTTTGTGATGGACTGGACCACCTCTGCCGATTCAAAAGATCTGATGGGGCTGGGCATGTTCGAGGACATGGTGAAGGGTGAGCGGGGCAAAGGCGACCCGGTTTACGCGTTCTGGCAGGCAGCTGGCTGATCCTCAAGTCCACACGGTGGTGAATGCGATGAGTTTTGAAGGCAAAAAGAGAGCGCCAGTGTTGTCAGCTAGCTTTAGGACGATCATCGGGCTTGCGATGCTATTGACCATGAGTTCGGCGATGTTTGCGCACGCCAACTCGGAAGCGCCCAATTCGGCCGCCTATCAAGAGGTCACCGTACCGCTGGACCCCGAAACCAAGGCGGTGGGTGGCGCACTGTATGCCCGACACTGCGCGGCCTGCCACGACGGCAATATGGTGCGAGCGCCGCAGCGTTACGTGCTGGAAAACGTCTCGCCCAGTACCTTACTCTCGGCCATGATTGACGGCCCAATGCGGGAGGTGGCGGCTGACTTGTCGCTGGAGCAGAAAACCGCGGTGGCTGAGTACATCGCCGAGCGCAAAATCACCGAGACGAACACCGCTGAGGCGGGCGTCGCCTGTGAGGGTGCCGCCAATGAGTTTGATTTGTCTCAAACGCCGGTGTTTCAGCATTGGGGACTGGAGGCTGGAGCGAGCCATTTCATGTCTCCCTCGGTGGCGCGCGTCACCAAGAAAAATATAGCTTCACTCACAGTGGACTGGGCCTTTGCTTATCCGGATGCGACCCGGGCACGCTCGCAACCGGCATTCGGTGCGGGCGCCCTGTTCGTGGGTAGCCAGAGTGGCTTGGTTTACGCCTTCGACATGGAGACCGGCTGCACCCGCTGGCAATTTCAGGCATCGAGTGAGGTGCGCAACGGACTGACGCTCGAGCCCTGGGACGCCGCCGACGAATCCGTTGATCCACTGCTCTTTTTTGGCGATCTGACGGGCAATCAATACGCGGTGTCGGCACTCACCGGTGAGTTGCGATGGAAGAAGCGGATTGAGGATCATAGTGCCGCCACGCTGACGGCCGCCGCGGAGTTATCTGACGGCGTGCTCTATGTGCCGGTCTCTTCGCTAGAGGAGGGCGCGGCGATCGCCGCCGGCTACCCCTGTTGTTCGTTTAGGGGATCGATCGTGGCGCTCGATGCCAGGTCGGGCGAAGAACTGTGGCGTCGGCATTTCATTCCCCCAGCGGAACAACATGGCGTCAACGCCGCGGGCACGCCTCAGTACGGCCCCAGTGGTGTGCCCATCTGGGCCGGCATGGCAATGGATGCGGAGCACCTCTACATCGCCACCGGCGATGACTATTCGGGAGAAGGGTCCGAGACCAGCGACGCCATTATTGCGTTGGATAAAGCCTCGGGCAGGACGGTCTGGGTCCGTCAGGCACGCTTTGGCGATGTCTGGAATGGATCCTGCGAGAACGTTGATCCCGTGAATTGCCCCGAGGATAACGGCCCTGACTATGACTACGGCGCAGGGCCTGTGATCAGTGAAGATTCGCAGGGTCGGCGGATTATTCTGGCGGGAGACAAAGGCGGAGTTGTGACGGCGATGCTGGCTGAGACCGGTGAATCGCTGTGGAAAACCAAGGTTGGCCGCGGTGGCGTGGTGGCCGGCGTGAATTTTGGTCTCGCGGCGTATGATGGCAAGGTCTTCGTGCCGATCAGTGATGCGCCAGATGGCCGTGATTATGATGAGCCCGCGCGACCTGGAGTCTATGCGCTGAATGTGGATAACGGTGAGTATGTTTGGCAAGCGCCCGCGGGCGACGACGTGTGTCTTGGCAGGCCCGGCTGTTACCCCGGATATTCGGCGGCGATTTCGGTAACAAGCGATTACGTGCTGGCAGGTTCAAATGAGGGTTGGTTGAGGGCGTTTGATATCGACAACGGAGAGGTGTTGTGGGAGTTCGACACCACGCGGTCTTTCACTGCAGTCGACGGTCGCTTAGCTCAGGGCGGTTCGATCGGAGGCGGCCAGGCGCCGCTTATTGTCGGTGATCGCCTGATAGTGAATTCAGGCTACGCTTTTGCCGGCAAGATGCCCGGCAATTCGTTACTGGTCCTCAAGTTGCCAGCCAGCGACGCGCAGGTTGCGGCTGAGTTCGGTGCTCAGGTCCTCGTGGATACCGCCGCGAAATAATCTCGGCTCGCTGCGGCCACTTTCGGGGCCAGCACGATAGAGCTGATCATCGTGGGGATCGCCATCAGTCCGTAGCTCGCCGAGATCAGGTTGAACACCACATCGATGCTGACGGTTGCGCCGAAGATCACCGCCAGAACAAAAAACCAGCGAAAGTAGGGTTGCCACTGCGCGCCGACTAAAAAACCAAAGCATTTGGCACCGTAGTACCAGCCGGTAAACATGGTGGTGGTGCTCAATATCAGCGCGACAAATGCGAGCAGCGCGAGTCCCAACCCTCCCATTTCACCGTGGAAGGCGTTTGCTGTGAGCGTGATCCCGGAGAGTTCGCCGGGTTGCTGCCAATTACCGGACAGTAAAATGACGATGGCGGTGCAGGTGCAGACGATCAAGGTGTCAAAGACGGGCCCCAACGTGGCGAGCATACCCTCGCGGATCGGCTCGTTGGTTTTCGCGGCGCCATGGGCCATGACTTCAGTGCCCACCCCCGCCTCGTTAGAGAACGCCCCACGGCTAATGCCGATCAGCATGACCCCGAGAAATCCGCCGCCCACAGCCGTTGGTGATAGAGCCTCGCTGACAATGCTCATCAAAATGACGGGCACGGCGCTCAAGTGATTGATGACGACCCAAGCAGTCATGAGCAAATACACGATCACCATGGTGGGCAGTAGCGCGATCGCCACGTTGGCCACCCGCGGCAGACCGCCAAAGATCACGCTGCCAACAACGCCGGCGAGCGACACGCCAATCAGCAGAGGGGCCCACGCCGGGGCATTGCCATCGAACGCTGCACCCTGAATGAGCGCAGTCAGCTGATTGGCTTGGAACATGGGTAGCGTGCCGATCAGACCGGCTAACGCAAACAACACTGCCAGCGGGTAAAAGGGTTTGGGCAATGCCTCTCGAATCACATACATCGGGCCGCCCTGCAGATTGCCCAGCGAGTCTTTACCCCGGTACATGACGCCCAGTGAGCAGGTAAAAAACTTCGTCGCGATGCCGACAATCGCCGAGACCCACATCCAGAACACCGCCCCCGGGCCACCGGCGACAATGGCGAGCGCCACGCCCGCGATATTGCCCAGCCCCATGGTATTGGAGAGCGCCGCGGCCAAGGCCTGTTTGTGCGAGATCTCGCCCGCGGCATCAGGGGTGTCGTAGCGCCCCAGTAACACCGCGATGCCATGCCCGAACCGCCGATAGGGCGTCGCGCGCGAGAGGATCAAAAAGAATAGCCCGCCGCCAAGAAGCAAAATCACAAGCGGCGTGCCCCACACGGCATCCGCGAAATGCTGCGCAAAGGTTTCGAGACGATTCATGGCGGGACTTTGGGACTCTCTGGTTCGTATCAGATGACATTTAGCCGTTCGCATTGCACCACAGCTCCGCGTGCAGCGACAGCTTCGCGAGCGACCGGCTGTCAGTCATGTTAGTTTTGCCGTTGTATAACGATAACGAGCAATCAGGATGTCCGCAGAGCCAACCAAGCAGCAAAACATGCGTCGTGTGGCGTTGACCTCACTCGCCGGGACCAGCATCGAGTGGTACGACTTCTTCCTCTATGGCACAGCGGCCGCCGTGATCTTCCCCAAGGCGTTTTTCCCTCAGGATTTACCGCCCATGGTGCTGCTGATTATCTCCTTCAGCACGTTCGCTGTGGGGTTCATTGCCCGGCCTCTTGGCGGGGTGGTGTTCGGTCACTTTGGGGATCAGGTGGGCCGCAAGCGCACGTTGGTCATCGCGCTCATGATGATGGGTGTAGCCACCACGCTTATTGGGCTCTTACCCACCTATCAGTCGATTGGGATTGCCGCGCCACTCATGCTCGTTGCGTTGCGCTTTATTCAGGGCCTTGCCGTGGGCGGGCAGTGGGGTGGCGCCATGCTGTTGGTGACCGAGAGCGCGCCGTCTGACAAGCGCGGTTGGTACGGTGCCTATGCACAGGCGGGTGCCGCGGTGGGAGTCATTTTGGCGAATCTCGCGTTTTTGGCCGTGAGCACCTCCATGAGCGATGAGGCTTTTATTGAGTGGGGCTGGCGACTGCCGTTTATTGCCAGCATCGTGCTGATCGGCATTTCGCTTTATGTTCAGTTGCGTATGGAGGACACCGAGGCATTCAAGGCGCTCAAGGCCTCGCAGGCGGAAGCGGGCGAGCAGGCGGCGGTAACAAAATCCCCCGTGCTCGAGGCTATACGCCGCTATCCTCGGCGCATCATGCTCGCAGCGGGCGCCTTTCTTTCGGTTCAGGTGACGTTCTAC
>CAJWQE010000043.1 GCA_913045375.1 uncultured Halieaceae bacterium
GACACCAATTCGATCTCCTCTCGGCTGTATTCGTTTGCCTCGGCCATAGCATTTTCTGCTATACGCGCACCTATGTGTTCATTATCGTGGTGTTGACTGAGGAAACCTGCGTCATGCACTAATGCCGCTATCGTGAGCAACTCAGTATCTCTTTTGCTCAACCCGCCTTCATTTGCTAGCCGTAAGGATTCATTGAGGACGTCAATGGTATGGAAATAACAGTGGTAAACCAACTTCTTGTCCAACTCGCGCTTTAATCGCTCATTCAGACGAATCAACGACTTCGGGAGTGAGTTGATGGCGGTCTGGACCGATAGTGGCACGACCTCAGGGTATGCAGACTTTTCTAAAGATTCGCTCATGTGACTTATCCGATTTACCGCACAATTATATTACCCCCGACCCCCGAGTTTTTCATGTCTCCAAAAGCTAATTTAATTTATAGCAAGAACGAATGTGTCTGATATTTACGAGGAACCTTAAGTGGACCACAAAAGAATGACTCGACGCTTATTGTCTTGAAACCAACTTGCTCGCTACCGCTACCTGCAAATCTAAAGTTTACTCCACCAAAAAAATTTTAATAGAGATCTACGAAAAACAGACAAGATAGGCAACAAGATGATCTTTCCAATTGGAGTCCATATCGCTGATCTCGAAAAACTCTACAATGATCTTTTTTGTTGTAAGCGAGAAAGAAGTTCAAAAGTTGACCAGCATGGAGGTGACTTTATTCGATGAGGCTTTATTCAGCCAAGTGAGAGTGAGCCGCACCACAGTCGTGCTGAACGTCAAGTCCGCAGACGTACATAGTGCCTGTGGCAGCGTGTGCTCGAGCATCACTGTCCCCGGCGAGTGGCCTCTACTGTTAGTCACTCCTTTCAAAGACGAGCTAGAAGTGCCTTCTGTAAATCCTCTGCTATGTCGACTGGCTGAGTCAGTTCAGGGAAAAAGATCAGCTTCAGATCATTGCTGTTGAGCTTACGTCCCAAAGACTCTTCGACGCCCTCAAGCTCGTATCATTCCATAAAGGCAGGACCAATGTTTTGCAGGGCAAGCTCACCACGCTCTAGCTTTGCTCGTTTGAGAAGATCACTTGCCAACGCCCCCAGTTCATTCTCGGTAAAGCCATCTGGACTTGAGTTGCGCAGAGTCTTAACCAGCGCCTCGTAACGTGCCTTAGCGGGCTTAGCAGCCTCAAATGCTTGATAATATGTAGCATCGTCGACGAGGTCCACGTACTCAATACATAGCCGCTTACCGAACATTGGTTACATGTGTGGCGGCACCTTCTTTCTGAGGCGTAATATGCCTTTGCGTACATCAATATTTGGCGGCCATTTCTCTTCTTTGGTTTAGACATTTCTGCAGCTGTGTTAGACAGCAAATATCCTAGCTGTTGTCAAAAACGTTGTTCAAAATTGAACTACGTAAAGGCGTATAACGGCTTATCTAAAAGGTATTATGAGGTGTTGATGGTACCGGAGGCCGGACTTGAACCGGCACGCTTTTAAAGGCAACGGATTTTGAATCCGTCGTGTCTACCAATTCCACCACTCCGGCATGAAGATAGGAAGGGCGCGGAGTATATCAGTTCAGGCTGATTCGGCAATGAAAGGATCGCTATAATTCTCAGTTGCTTGTATACTCCGCCGCAATTTGGCGCACGGCGATAGGGCTTGCGCTGTTATCTGAGTATCTTGAGGGAGAAAAGACATGGCGATGAAGCTTGTCCGAAAGACCGCTGAGTACAAAATTTTCCTGCGTGGCGACAATCGCTACGCTGTTCAAAATGCCAACGGCAAGCCTGTCAATGGCGAAGAAAAAGTAAACATCTTGATTGCTGAGGAGCTCATCAAAGTCACGGCTCCCACCGAAGCAGCGCCTGACGTTGAAGAGACAGTTGAAGAAGTTGCCGCGGAGGCCGCCGAAGAGGTAGCGGCTGAAGAGGAAGCACCTGCGGAAGAGCCCGCTGATGACGAGGAAGCTAAATAAACAGGGCTGACCGTTTTGACAGAAGCCGGCTTATGCCGGCTTTTTTATGACGAGAACTGTGATGCGAAGGGGAGTTTCTGACGAGATATGTCAGAGTGCTAGTTTCGGTAACACTTCACTGTGGTAGTCACCACCAACGAACTTAGAGCCACAGAACTTTTTGCCGCAGATCTTTGCACCAGACAGCTGTTAATGCGCGTACATTGCGTGAAAACAGTTCTAGTAATGTCTCGCTTGGTCGGGGCGCTCAACCTGAAATAGTCGCTACAGTCACTCGATGAAGACATCTGATTTCCACTTCGATTTACCTGAGCATCTGATCGCCCAGGCACCACTGTCTGACCGCAGCGGCTCTCGAATGCTAGTGCTCGACGGGCCAACGGGTAACGTATCTCATTGTCAGTTTTTGGAGCTTGAAGCGCTTGTTCATTCTGGCGACCTGCTTGTCTTTAACAATACCCGCGTCATACCTGCGAGGCTTTACGGACAAAAGCAAACCGGTGGTCGCGTAGAGATACTGATTGAGCGACTTAAGGGTGATGGCTCAGTACTGGCTCACGTGCGGGCGAGTAAAAGCCCAAAAGAGGGCAGCCTGATCTACGTCACCCCTGATGCAAATGGCGATATTTCAGACTTTAGTCTTCGAGTGACAGGTCGTTCTGGCGCACTCTTCGAGCTGGAGGCTGAAACAGGAAGCGTGTCTCAGATGATGCGGCTACATGGCCACATGCCGCTTCCGCCATATATCGAGCGTGAGGATACAGAGGAGGATAGAGACCGCTATCAGACGGTCTACGCCAAACGTGATGGTGCAGTAGCGGCACCGACCGCAGGTCTACATTTTGACGAGCCACTGCTGGAACTGCTCCGCCTCAAAGGCGTCGAAACTGCTTATGTCACTTTGCATGTTGGCGCAGGCACCTTTCAACCCGTACGAGTGGATGACATTAACAACCACAAGATGCACAGCGAATGGCTTGAAGTTGATGAGGCCTGCGTTGATGCGATTCGCGCCTGCCGTGAGCGTGGTGGGCGTGTGATTGCGGTGGGAACAACATCGGTACGATCACTCGAGACAGCTGCTGCCTCAGGTGAATTAGCGGTTGGATGCCCGGCGCCCTTTGAGGGTGATAGTGATATCTTCCTGTATCCCGGCTGCGACTTTCGCGTGGTCGATGCCATGATTACCAACTTTCACTTACCCGAAAGTACGCTCATCATGCTGGTTTCTGCTTTTGCAGGCTATGAGGAAACGATGGCCGCTTACGCGGCCGCCGTGCAAAAAGAATACCGATTTTTTAGTTACGGTGATGCAATGTTCGTCACGCGAAAAGGAGGCGGCTGAAGGTGGAGTTCTCAGTTACTGCAACTGATGGTCTGGCGCGACGCGGCGCCATTGCGTTTGATCGAGGCACCGTTCAGACGCCCGCCTTTATGCCAGTGGGTACCTATGGCACGGTAAAAGGTATGACGCCAGAGGATGTGCGAGCTACGGGCGCGCACATTTTGTTGGGTAATACATTCCACCTCTGGTTGCGTCCGGGCACTGACATCATTGGTTTGCACGGCGATCTGCACGATTTCATGGGCTGGCAAGGTCCCATCTTGACCGACTCAGGTGGTTTTCAGGTGTTTAGCCTGGGTGATGTTCGCAAGGTTGAGGAGTCGGGTGTCACGTTTAAGTCCCCGGTCAATGGCGACAAGGTATTTCTGGATCCTGAGACCTCGATGCAAATCCAGAAAGCTCTCGGCAGTGACATCGTGATGATCTTCGATGAGTGCACACCCTATCCCGCGACAGAAGAGGAAGCGCGTGTCTCCATGGAGCTGTCGCTAAGGTGGGCGGAGCGAAGCAAGTCAGCCCATGGTGATAACCCTTCAGCCTTGTTTGGCATCGTGCAGGGTGGCATGTACAAACACTTGCGGGAAGAATCGCTCGAGGGGCTGGTCAATATTGGCTTTGATGGTTACGCCATTGGCGGTCTCTCCGTCGGCGAGCCTAAGGAGGAGATGATCAAGGTCCTCGACGACATTGCGCATCAGCTCCCCGAGGACAGACCGCGATACCTCATGGGCGTGGGCACGCCCTCTGATCTCATTGAAGCTGTGCGTCGTGGCGTCGATATGTTCGATTGCGTGATGCCAACACGTAATGCACGAAACGGACATTTGTTTACGAGTCACGGCGTTATTAAGTTACGTAACGCTCGGCACAAGACCAGTACTCGGCCATTGGACGATAACTGTGCTTGTTACACCTGCCAGAATTTCAGCCGGGCTTACCTACATCATCTGGATCGCTGCAACGAAATTTTGGGCTCGCAGCTGTGCACGATTCATAACCTGACCTACTACCAGACCCACATGCGAGGCATTCGAGAGGCAATTGAGTTGGGAAGGTTAGATGAGTTTGCGTCCGAGTTTTACAACACACAAGCGGCAGGAGATCCTAATGAGTAATACCCCAGAGTCGCCCTGTATCTCGATCTGCTCGCTGGATCAAAACGATGTGTGCGAAGGGTGTTTCCGAACGGGCAATGAAATTGTCGATTGGTTTACCGCCGACGATGATAGAAAGCGAGAAATCCTTGAGGCATCAACGCAGCGCCGCAAAGACGCTGGATTTTCTATTTTCTGAGCGGTTAGTCGTCGTCAGCGGTTACGAAGGATAGTGGAGTGACCTTCACCTGTGTGATGGCGTTGCCTTCGATAGATTCAACATCCAGCTGATAGTTACCAATCCTGACGGAGGCAGGCCCCATTGGAAACGCCTCCAGAGCTTCAAGTGCAAGGCCACTGATGGTCTTAGGACCATCTGTTGGCAACTCCCAATCAAACTGCCGATTGATATCTCGGATAGGAATGCTGCCCGTGCAGGACGCACCGCCGTCTGCGGTCGTGGCGATCTCCTCCTGATCCTCTACGAGATTCGAGGTGAAGTTACCCACGATTTCCTCGAGGATGTCCTCGAGAGCCACAAGGCCAAGAATATCGCCGTATTCATCAACAATCATTCCAAGTCGTAGTTTGCGCAGCTGGAAGTGTCGAAGCTGAATGTGTAGCGCGGTATTTTCAGGTGTAAAGTAGGGCTCCTGCAGTTCGCGCAGCAGTGCAGAGCGATCGAGCTTACCTTCATTGAGACATCGACCGATGTGACGCAGGTGCAAGACGCCTTCGATCTTATTGATATCGCCCTTGAACACGGGCACCAGCGTGTGGGTACTGCCGGTTATACGACTCAGTATCGTTTCGTCATCATCTTCAAGATCAATGCCGTAGATCTCATTTCTAGGCACCATGATGTCGTTCACGGTGACCTGTTCAAGATCGAGGATATTGACCAGCATGTTGCGGTGTCTGCGAGGTATAAGACCGCTCGACTCGTTAACAATGGTGCGGAGCTCTTCCTGTGTCAGCGCATCCTCGCTTGAGGCATCAGCTTTGAATCCGAACAATGACAGCAAGCTGTTGGTAATCGCATTGATCGCCCAGACCAATGGCATGATGAGTTTCATTAGCGGCAGCAAAATCACGCTGGCAGGAAAGGCCACTTTTTCCGGATGCAGGGCCGCAATGGTTTTGGGTGTAATTTCCGCGAAAATCAAAATCACGATTGTCAGTGTGATTGTCGCAATCGCGATGCCTGCATCGCCATACAGCCGAATGGCGACAACGGTTGCAATAGCAGACGCCAGAATATTGACCAGATTGTTACCAATCAGGATGAGACCAATCAATCGGTCAGGCCGCGCGAGCAATTTACCGGCGCGCAGCGCACCCTTGTGTCCTTGCTGTTGCAAGTGCTTCAGTCGGTAACGGTTGAGTGCCATCATGCCCGTCTCGGAGCTGGAGAAGAAACCAGAGAGAAGGATGAGGCCAGCCAAGATGGCAAAGAGAAGTCCCAGCGGGGCGTCGTTCAAACTTTAGGGGTGGGCGTTAGCATGTAGTGTGATTGTTGAGAAAAAACGGACGGGTAGCAACCCTGTTTTTCTCAGTTGAGTACTAATTCCAATACCAGCTTTGAGCCATAGAAACCGAGTGTCAGAAGCGCAAAGCCGCTGGCACATAACATGACAGCTGTGTTGACTCGCCAGCCGTGCCTGAAATGTCCGGTCGTCAGAATTCCGTAGACAATCCATGCGATAACCGTAAGGACGGTTTTATGGATCAAATGTTGTGCGAACAAGTCTTCAACATAGTAGATCCCGGCGACGATGGAGACACTGAGAATGACTGTACCCGTCAGGATGAGTTCGAACATCAGTTGCTCGGTGGCATCCAGTGGTGGAAGCCGTCGGATCAGGCCTCGGGTCTTATGCTGTCGTAGCAGACGACTTTGTTGGAGCACCAACAGCCCCTGCAACATCGCCAGACCGAACAGCGCGTAGGCAATGATGGATGTGGAAATGTGGAGTAGCAGCCCGCGCGGGGTTTCTGTCATGGGTCGCGCTGTCTCGGGAGTGAGCGTTGCAACAAGCACAGAGATAGCCGCGAGTGGGAAGATGGCGATGAGCAAGGTTTGTAGCGGGCGAGCGATCACAATCAGCACGCTCAGCATGCCCATGAGCCAAAAAGTGATGGAGGCGACCTTATAGAAGCCAAAGCTTGCGCTGACCGAGGTGGCGCCGGCGTAGATCACGTAGCCGTGCAGTGCCAACGCAATGAGACCCGGTACAAGAACCGCTTTGGACAGGGTTTCCTCTCGCTTTTCCAGTCGAAGAAGCTGACGCACGGCCGTGTATAAGTACAGTGCTGCCGCACCGGTAGCCATTAGCGCAAGTAGCTGACTTACGTCACTATCTGGCATTGCGAATACCTTGCTCCCCTAATTATTTTTTCTCACGTACGCGTATACTACGCGGTTCCAGCCTCCGCGACACTGTTATTCGATATAGGTAGAGACATGTTTGAAAGCTTGAGTGAACGTCTATCGGCCAGCCTAAAGGCGATGGCGGGTAAATCCCGCCTGACTGAAGACAATATTCGAGAAACCCTACGCGAAGTGCGCATGGCGCTTTTGGAAGCTGACGTCGCTCTGTCAGTTGTCAGGGATTTTACTGATCGGGTGAAAGAACGTGCGGTCGGTACTCAGGTGTCCTCGAGCCTTTCTCCCGGCCAGGAGTTTCTTAAAATCGTTCAGGCCGAACTTCAAACGGTCATGGGAGAAGCCAACGAGCAACTCAATCTGGCGGCACAACCGCCAGCCGTTGTTATGGTCGCCGGTCTACAGGGTGCGGGTAAAACGACCTCGGTCGCCAAACTGGCTCGCTATCTCATGGAGCGAGAGAAGAAAAAGGTCACTGTCGTCAGCGCTGATGTGTACCGTCCAGCGGCCATTAAACAGCTTGAAACCCTAGCCTACGAGGTCGGCGCACGCTTTGAGCCCTCGACAGTGGACGAGCGTCCCGTTGATATCGTTAACCGTGCACTGAAGAACGCCAAGACGGCATTCAGCGACGTCCTTTTGGTCGATACGGCAGGCCGACTCGCCATTGACGAAGAGATGATGGCTGAGATCAGCGCGCTCCATAAGGCGATCAATCCAGTCGAGACACTGTTTGTGATCGATGCCATGACCGGTCAGGACGCTGTGAATACGGCGACCGCCTTTGATCGAGCCTTGGCACTTACCGGTGTGATCCTGACCAAGGTCGACGCCGATACCCGCGGCGGTGCCGCGCTGTCAGTCCGCTCGGTAACGGGTAAGCCCATTAAGTTTATGGGTGTTGGTGAAAAGACTGAGGCTCTCGAGCCGTTTTATCCTGATCGTCTAGCTTCACGTATTTTGGGTATGGGCGATTTACTCTCGCTCATTGAGGATGCTGAGCGAAAAGTCGATAAAAAGAAGGCCCAACGTCTCGCGAAAAAAGTTGAGAAGGGCGGTCGCTTTGATCTCGAGGATTTCCGTGACCAGCTCCAGCAGATGAAAAACATGGGCGGCATTGGTGCCATGCTCGACAAGATGCCTGGCATGGGCGGCATGGCACAGGCGGCACAGTCGCAGTTGGATACGAAACAGTTCGATCGCATGGAGGCAATGATTAACTCCATGACACCCAAAGAACGCAAAAACCCAGATCTCATCAATCCGTCGCGCAAACGCCGTATCACTGCGGGATCGGGAACGGGGGTGCCTGACCTCAACCGCCTGCTCAAGCAGCACAAGCAGATGCAGAAAATGATGAAGAAAATGAAGGGCGGTGGCATGCAACGCATGATGCGTGGCATGGGCGGCATGATGGGTGGCGGTGGCGGTATGCCTCCCGGTGGTGGCTTGCCTCCCGGTTTTCCCAGGCGTTAATTATTCGGTCTCTGGGGCCTTTAAACCTGGGCGGACTTCATGTAGTCTTCGCGACCTCAAATTTTGCTGTGGGATACCCCCCGGCGGTAAACAGCTAGGATATAGGCATGGTTACAATTCGTCTCTCACGAGGTGGTTCTAAAAAGCGCCCCTTCTATCACGTGACTGTTACGGACAGCCGTAACGCGCGCGACGGACGTTTTATCGAGCGCGTCGGATTCTTCAATCCTATTGCGCGTGGTCAGGAAGAGCGTCTTCGTATCGACACTGATCGCATTGATGCATGGGTTGCCAAGGGTGCTCAACTTTCACCCCGTGTTGCTCGTCTGATCAAAGAAGCGGCAACCGAAGCAGCCGCTGCAGCCTAATAGGCCGATCGTGGCGCCTTCAGACGCCACATCACATCTTATTTCCATCGCCACTGTCGTTGGCGCTTATGGAATCAAGGGCTGGGTCAAGGTTCGCATTAATCTTGAAGACCCAGCCTCGCTTACCTCTCTTTCACCAAAGCAGCTAACTGACTCACGTGGTAAGCGTGTTCGATCGGTGGATATTGCGGCTGTGCGATCGCAAGGCAAGGGATTCATTGCGAAGCTTGAAGGCGTGGATGATCGAAACGCAGCGGAGTTGCTCCGAGGTCACTCAATCCAGATACCCGAGTCTTCACTTCCGGGCCTAAACGAGGGTGAATTTTATTGGCGTGATCTGATCGGTTGCCGCGTCGATCTCAGCGTCGACGACGCAAACCTTAGACTGGGTTGCGTCGATCACCTCATTGAAACTGGTGCGAACGATGTCCTGGTGGTCAGACCGACGGAAGACAGCATCGACGATCGAGAACGCTTGATCCCATGGCTTGAAGACGATGTGATTGTGGCGGTGGATATCGAATCACAGCGAATTTCTGTCAGGTGGCATCCCGATGACTAACGAGATCATGCTGTCTAAATTGGGCTTTATCAGCATCTTTCCGGAGATGGTCAGCGCCATTACCGACTGGGGTGTCACGGGTAGAGCGGTTCGGGATGGTCGATGCAGTATTGAAGTCATCGATCCGCGTGAGTTTGCCACCGACAAACATGGGACGGTGGATGACCGGCCCTACGGCGGCGGACCGGGCATGGTGATGACAGCGCCGATCATGACAGCCGCAGTGGAGAGCGCTAAAAACCTTCTGGGCGATCGGGCACCCGTTATTGCCATGAGCCCGCAGGGACAGGTTGTGGATGAGCGGTTATTGACCACTTTGTTGCAGCAAGACTCGCTCATTTTTGTCGCCGGACGTTACGAAGGTTTTGATGAGCGATTCGTTTCGCGATCCGTGGATATTGAGTTGTCGGTTGGCGACATCGTAGTCAGTGGCGGCGAAATACCGGCCATGTTGGTCATGGATTCGTTAATTCGTCGCATTCCGGGTGTTTTAGGTGATGAATTGTCCGCAGAACAGGACTCTTTTGTTGACGGATTGCTCGACTGTCCGCACTATACGCGCCCTGAGATTTTTGAGGGTGAGGCAGTGCCATCTGTACTGCTCAGCGGTGACCACGCACGTATCGCCGATTGGCGAGCGGCGCAGTCGCTGAAACGAACCCTCGAGCGAAGGCCGGACCTGATTTCTGAGTTTGACCTGAGCGATGAACAGCGGAGCTTATTAGCGCGTTGGGAGATGCAGTAAGGACCTTAATAGGGTTTAGCATCCAAACATGAGCAGCACCTAAGAGTAGGTGTTTGCGACATAAGCGACCGCTAGAAAGCGAGATTATGAGATTAACGTGTGCCGCTGCTCACCAAAGAGCAGTAAGCCAAGGAGATAGCCATGAGTGCCAACAAAATTATTGCGGAGCTTGATGCTGAGCAAATGACAAAAGATGTTCCTGCGTTTGCGCCGGGAGACACTGTTGTTGTTCAGGTAAAGGTGAAGGAAGGTAACCGCGAGCGTCTTCAGGCATTCGAAGGTGTCTGCATTGGCAAGCGCAACCGCGGCCTAAACTCAGCTTTCACAGTGCGAAAGATCTCTCACGGTGTAGGTGTTGAGCGTACTTTCCAGACATACAGTCCGCTGGTTGACTCGATTTCAGTTAAGCGCCGTGGCGATGTGAGACAGGCTAAGCTTTACTACTTGCGTGAGCTGTCCGGCAAGGCGGCACGCATCAAGGAAAAGCTGTCTTAAGAAGCTTCTGCGGGCGAGGTCAGCAATGAGTCGCCTGATTTCCTCCGAACTCGATCGTTTTGTAACAGCGCTCTGGCTGGAGAGAGGCCTGAGCGACAATACCTGCCAAGCGTATCGGCGCGACGTACAGGGTCTCGATCGCTGGCTCTCCGAGCAGCGTAAAAGCGATGCCTTGGCAGCCTCAGAATCTGATATACAGGCCTACCTAGGCGCGAGACTAGCTGAAGGCAGTTCACACCGCTCCATTTCACGATTGCTCTCGAGTCTGCGAAGTTTTTATCAGTACCTCGTGCGAGAGGGTGATATTCAAACGGACCCAACACAACACCTTGAGCGACCAAAACCCTCTCGTCCGTTACCGAAGTCGCTATCGGAGGCCGAGGTAGATCGACTACTGGCCGCACCTGACACTGCTATCGCTGTGGAGCATCGTGATTTGGCGATGCTCGAGGTCTTATACGCCTGCGGTCTGCGTGTTTCCGAGTTGGTCGAACTAACTTTGCCGCAACTCAGCCTGAATCAAGGTGTGGTGCGCGTATTGGGCAAAGGTGGAAAAGAGCGGTTGGTGCCATTGGGTGAAGCGGCAATTGATACCGTGAGCGACTACATCCGGTCCTCCCGTCATGATTTGTTGGGTGGAAAACAGAGCGATGTGCTGTTTCCCTCGACGCGTGGTACAAGGATGACTCGCCAGACCTTTTGGTATCGTATTAAACTCTACGCTCAGCGAGCGAGCATCGAGGCCAGTTTATCGCCTCACACCATACGTCATGCATTCGCGACGCACTTGATTAACCACGGTGCGGATTTGCGTGTCGTTCAAATGTTGCTTGGGCACAGTGATCTGACGACGACTCAGATATATACGCATGTAGCGCGAAGTAGAATGCAGGCGCTTCACGAAAAGCACCATCCGAGAGGCTAAAGTGGTGAAACGAAAGCTTACAAAATGGTTTTTGACTGCGATCAGCATGTGTATGGGTACTATTGCGACCGCAGCTATGGCCAGTGAGGATGAACGCTTCGCTGCGGCCAAATTACGCCTCGAGGCAGGTCTGTCTGCCATGGTGGGCAGTGCCATCACGATTGACCGGGTCTCTGCAACTGAATCTGACGATCTCATTGAAGTGGCAATTGTCGACGGTCCCGTTCTATATGCCACGCGCGACGGAAGCTTTCTGCTTCTCAACGGTGATTTGCTAAAAGTCACCTCATCGTCGGTCTCTAATCTGTCGGAGGAGCGCCGAATTACGGATCGCCTCGCGCTCATCGGTGACTTAGATACGAATGACATGATTGTCTTCTCTCCACTAGAGCCACCCAAAGCGCACATCACTGTCTTTACTGACATTACCTGTGGTTTTTGCCGAAAGTTGCATTTGGAAATGGATGACTTCAATCGAAGAGGCATTGAGGTTAGATATTTGGCCTTCCCAAGAGGCGGTATGGCGTCACAGGGTGCGAAGCAGTTGGCAACAGCATGGTGTGCCAGGAATCGAGAGGCGACGCTCACCTCGCTCAAGTCGGGCGTTGAAATGCCGCTCAATGATTGCGAGGGGAATCCGGTGGCCGAGCATTACGCTTTGGGTAACCGTTTGGGAGTCCGAGGAACGCCTGCCATCGTAACCAGTGATGGTCAGATGATACCGGGTTACCGATCAGCTTCAGATATCGCGAGTCTATTGGGTATCGAGTAAGCCCGTCACAGCAGTGACTGTCAGGAAAGGTGAATGAATCAGCAGTTTCAACGCATTGAACGGTTACCGCCGTATGTCTTCAATATCATTGGCGAGTTGAAGCAGGCGGCGCGCGCGCGTGGTGAAGATATTATCGACTTTGGCATGGGAAACCCCGATCAGCCCACACCCGAGCACATCGTCGACAAGCTCAAAGAAACGGTCAATCGCGGAGATACTCATCGGTATTCCCAGTCCAAGGGTATCCCACGACTGCGGAAGGCCATCTGTAACTGGTATCAGTCGCGTTATGAAGTTGAGCTGGACCCTGCGAGCGAGGCTATTGTCACGCTTGGCTCCAAAGAAGGATTGGCACATCTCGCGCTGGCGACAACAGGCGTTGGTGATGCGATTCTGGTACCCAACCCCTCGTATCCGATTCACCCTTATGGATTTGTCATTTCAGGCGCAGATCTGCGTCACGTACCGATGACCGAAGAGGGTGATTTTTTTGTGGAGCTTGATAAGGCCATCCGTACCAGCTATCCCAAGCCCAAAATGCTGGTACTTAACTTTCCGTCCAATCCTACGGGTGACTGTGTTGAGCTCGATTTTTTCGAGAAAGTCGTTGCGATCGCGCGTGAGCACAAAATCTGGGTTGTACATGACCTCGCTTATGCCGACCTCGTCTTCGATGGCTACAAAGCTCCCAGCATTCTACAGGTGCCCGGTGCAATGGAGGTTGCGGTCGAGTTTTTCACGCTCTCAAAGAGCTACAACATGCCCGGTTGGCGCGTTGGTTTTTGTTGCGGTAACAAAGAATTAATTGCGGCGCTTACCCGCATCAAGTCGTATCTGGACTACGGTATTTTCACGCCCGTTCAGGTGGCAGCGATTACTGCGCTGGAGTCCGATCAGACCTGCGTTGAAGAGATACGGCAGATGTACAAAAGCCGGCGCGATGTACTCTGTAAGGGTTTGAATAGCGCCGGTTGGCCTGTCACGCCTCCCAAGGCGACGATGTTTGTTTGGGCAAAAATTCCAGCGCCTTTTGATCAAATGGGCTCACTGGAATTTAGTAAATTACTGCTGAAGGAAGCGGGCGTGGCAGTGTCGCCCGGACTCGGTTTCGGTGAATATGGTGAGGGATACGTGCGATTCGGTCTTATCGAGAACGAGCATCGGACGCGTCAGGCACTGAGAGGCATTAAAAAAGTATTACGCGCTGGGCTTCCCAGTGACTGGAAAGCAGAATGACAACGCAAACAATAAAAGTTGGTATCTGTGGGCTCGGTACTGTGGGTCAAGGCGTGATCGCTTTGCTGTCCGAGGGTGGCGATGTATTGAGTAATCGTGTGGGCGGCACGATAGAACTTGTTCACGTTGCGACGAGGACACCCAAGCCGGAGGTGGATACCCTGGGTGCGAGAGATTCGCGCGATGTCTTTGATGTGGCTCGCGATCCTGATGTCGATGTGCTGATTGAGCTTATCGGTGGCACAACGGTGGCCAAGGATCTTGTCGTCGAAGCACTGAACCACGGCAAGCACGTGGTAACGGCAAATAAGGCGCTACTGGCAGATCATGGTGAAGAGCTGTTTGCCTTGGCAGAGTCAAAGGGCGTTGCATTACGTTTTGAGGCGGCTGTCGCCGGCGGAATTCCCGTGATTGAAGCGGTGAAGACCAGCCTCGCGGGCAACCATGTCTCATCGGTTGCCGGCATTATTAACGGTACTGGTAATTTTATTCTCACTGAGATGGCGGCGAAGGGTCGAGAGTTTTCCGATGTCCTTGCCGAGGCGCAAGCACTCGGCTACGCGGAAGCGGACCCAACGTTTGATGTCGATGGCACCGATGCTGCGCAGAAGCTTGTATTGCTCTCCTCACTCGCTTTTGGTGCACGCATCGACGCAAATGCGCCATTTAAACAAGGTGTCGATAGTGTGGCGCCGGCGGATATTGGGTATGCGCGAGAGCTGGGCTATCGCATCAAGCATTTGGGTATAGCGAAACGCGAGAATGATGCCTTGCAATTGAGGGTACACCCCACGCTAATCCCCGAGGCCAAGGCGATTGCTCAGGTCGATGGTGTGCTCAATGCCGTCATGATTAACGCGTCTGGAGTGGGGGAGCTGCTGTTGGTAGGGCCCGGCGCAGGATCACGCCCAACCGCAAGCGCTGTCATGGCCGATGTTGTATCAGTTGCACGCTCGATCGCCAGTGGTGAGCAACCGAGCATTCACAGCATGGGAGTAGGTTTCAGTGCCATGTCCCAGCTCACTATTGCTGACATTAACGAGGTTTCATCGGCTTGGTATCTTCGCCTAGATGCGGAGGATAAGCCCGGAGTCATGGCCTCGCTGACACAGTGTCTGAGTCAACACGGCATTGGCATAGAGTCATTAATTCAAAAGCCCGAAAGCGCAGCGCTCGCCAAGGTGCCTGTCATTCTTATGACAGACGAGGCACCCACGCGAGCGATCGAACAGGCGATTGCCGATATTGAGGCGCTGCCATCCGTTGGCGGACCTGTTACTTGCCTTCGCGTCGAAAACTTTTAGTCCGAGGACGTCTTTATTATGTCGATACGCTATGTGAGTACCCGAGGCCAGGCGCCCGAGCTCAATTTTGAAGACGTATTACTAGCGGGTCTAGCCTCGGATGGTGGCTTGTACGTTCCCACCGAATTGCCAACGTTTAGCCATGAGCAACTGGTAGCCATGCAGGGTATGAGCTATCCCGATCTCGCGTATGAGATTGTCTCGCCCTTTGTGGGTGACTGTATTGATGAGGCTGACCTTCGCGCAATCTTGAATGAAACCTATGCCGAGTTTCGACATCCGGCCGTGGCGCCGCTAATCCAGCTCGATCACAACCAATGGGTGCTAGAACTGTTCCAAGGGCCAACGCTGGCCTTTAAAGATTTCGCTCTTCAGCTACTTGGGCGACTGCTCGATCATGTGCTGGCGCGTCGTGGCGAGAAAGTGGTCATTATGGGGGCCACCTCCGGCGATACCGGAAGTGCGGCAATCGAAGGTTGTCGACGATGTGAGAACATCGATATTTTTATTCTGCATCCGCATGAGCGTGTGTCAGAAGTCCAGCGCCGACAGATGACGACGGTAATTGCGCCCAATATCCATAATCTGGCGATTCAGGGTAATTTTGATGACTGTCAGGCGATGGTGAAGGCCAGTTTTGTTGCAGAGCCGTTCCTACCCGGTGGCCGACGACTCGTTGCTGTTAATTCGATCAACTGGGCTCGTATCATGGCTCAGATCGTTTACTACTTTTACTCCGCGCTCGCCTTGGGCCGCTTGGATGCACCCACGAGTTTTTCAGTGCCCACCGGAAACTTCGGCGATATTTTTGCGGGCTATCTCGCCAAGAAAATGGGTCTGCCTGTCGAGAAGCTAGTCATCGCGACCAATAAAAACGACGTGCTCCACCGCGTGCTGACCGAAGGCGTTTACTCTCGACTATCACTCGAGCCGACGTTGTCGCCCAGTATGGATATTACGGTTTCATCCAATTTTGAACGTCTGTTGTTTGACCTTGCTGGTCGAGACGGAGACGAACTTAGTCGATGGATGGCTACCTTTGCAGAGGGGGGCTTGGCGCTGTCTACGGAGGCGCTCGAGCAAACCAAAACAATGTTCGACAGCCACCGCTGTTCGGATGATGAAACTTGTGAAGAGATTGCGCAGGTTTGGTCCTCCAATGGCTATCTCATTGACCCTCACACTGCGATTGGTACGAAAGCCGCGAGGGTTTGCCATGGCGACAGTCAGGCGGCGATGGTTACCTTGGCAACGGCGCATCCTGCTAAATTCCCCGCCGCTATTGAAGCGTCGGGTATTGGCGTCGAGGCTCAATTGCCACGCCACCTGGCCGATCTATTTGAGCGTCAGGAAGCATTTGATGTGCTTCCCAACGATCTCGCCGAAGTTCAGACTTTCATGGCCGAAAATTGCCGCGCCTGATGAGTGAGGTCATAGAGCGCCGCCAAGGCGTTATTTCGCCTGCTCTACGTGATGCGTCTCTGCCACGAGCGTTAAAACAGATTTACGCCAATCGTGGCGTGGATAATCTCAACGATATTTCGTTACCACTAAACCAGCTTTTGCCTCCAAGCGCTCTGAAGGGCGCTCAAGAGGCGGCTGAGATGTTGGCAGATGCGATTGAGTTTCAGGCGAGCGTCGTCATTGTGGGTGATTTTGATGCCGACGGTGCCACGAGCTGTGCGCTAGCGGTGTCACTTCTGAAACAGATGGGTCTTGAGGAAGTTACCTACCTCGTCCCAAACCGTTTCGAATACGGCTACGGACTTACGCCCGAAATTGTCGGGATTGCGGCGCAGTACCAACCTGACGTGTTAATGACTGTCGATAACGGTATTGCCAGCATCGATGGTGTGATGGCGGCGCGTATGCTGGGAATGAGCGTCATCGTGACCGATCATCATCTACCGGGTGCTGAGCTGCCAGAGGCGGATATCATTGTGAATCCCAATCAACCCGGGTGCTCGTTTCCAAGCAAGGCGCTGGCAGGTGTTGGCGTAATGTTCTACGTGCTTACGGCGCTTCGCGCCGAATTGCGGCAGCGGGGTTGGTTCGAAACCATGGGCATCGAGATGCCTAATTTGGCAGACGCGCTTGATTTGGTAGCTCTCGGTACGGTCGCAGATGTTGTACCACTCGATAAGAATAATCGGACCTTGGTGGCAGCGGGCATTGCACGGATGCGAGCTGGTAGAGCGAGACCTGGCATCGAGGCATTGTTTGAGGTGGCTGGGCGCGATATTAGATCAGTATCATCTACTGATCTCGGCTTTATAGCTGGGCCGCGGATTAATGCGGCGGGGCGTCTGGATGACATGTCGGTTGGCATCGAATGCTTACTTTCCGAATCGTCCTTTGCAGCGCGAGAGTTGGCGACCCAGCTCAATGATTACAACCGGGAGCGCAGAGACATTGAGAACTCAATGCAGGCAGATGCGCTAGCACTATTGGAAAATGGTACTTTCTCGGTCTCAGACACGGATTTTGCATTGTCGCTCTACCAAGCGGACTGGCACCAAGGTGTTGTCGGTATTTTGGCATCACGAATTCGCGAGCGTTTCCATCGACCCACACTTATTTTCGCGCAGGCAGGTGATGGCGAGTTAAAGGGATCTGGGCGTTCCATTCCCGGATTTCATCTACGTGATGCCCTAGACCGTGTCGCTACGCTCAACCCAGGCCTAATTTCCAAGTTTGGTGGTCATGCTATGGCCGCGGGGCTGAGCCTGGCCGAAAGCAACTTGCCTCAATTCCGAGACGCGTTTAATCGTGTAGCCTCAGAGGTGATGAACGGTAGCTTACCTGACCAAGTCCATTTGACGGATGGGGCACTTGAAGCGGTCGACATGACGCTACAGCTGGCAGAAGCAATCGAGTCGGGCGGACCGTGGGGTCAGGCCTTCGAGGCCCCGTCTTTTGACGGTGTTTTTGGGATTGGTGACATGCGCGTGGTGGGCGAAAAACACCTCAAGTTCCGCTTGATAACCGATGTGGGGATGCTCGACGCCATCGCGTTCAACGCAGATGTCGACCGCTGGATGACTGATCGGCCTGCAGCGGTTCGGTGTGTCTATCGGCCATCGGTTAATGAGTACAGAGGTGAGCGTAAGCTTCAGCTGCAGCTCGATACCATTTGGCCGGCCCAATCCCACTGATCGTGTGGAACTCATAGGCTGGCTCAGATAAAATCGGCGCCGCATCAGGACACCGGAATAGTTCGTGGAAATTGCTCCCCTCATCAACCAACTGAAAGATATTCGCGCTCGTACTGACGTGCTTCGGGGGTATCTTTGACTTTCCTAACAAGAAGGATCGCCTGGCCGAGGTAGAGCTTGAGTTAGCCGAGCCCAGTATCTGGGATGATCCCGATAAAGCACAAAGTCTAGGCCGTGAGCGTGCATCACTTGAGCTGGTGGTTCACACCATCGAAACACTCGATGCGGGTCACGAAGACGGCGTTGCGCTGCTTGAGTTAGCGCAAGCAGAGGACGATCAAGAAACTGCAGACGAAGTCGCTAGCGATATTGAAAAGCTGATCGCGCAGCTCGAGACCCTTGAGTTCCGTCGCATGTTTGCAGGTGAAATGGACCCCAATAATGCCTTCCTAGATATTCAAGCAGGATCAGGTGGCACTGAGGCGCAGGATTGGGCAGAGATGCTGCTGCGAATGTACCTGAGATGGGGTGAGAGCAAGGGCTTTAAGACGACCTTGACCGAAGTCTCTGCGGGCGAGGTGGCAGGCATCAAAAGTGCGACGGTTCAGTTTGAGGGTGAGTATGCCTTTGGATGGTTACGAACCGAGACGGGTGTGCACCGTTTGGTCCGAAAGTCACCCTTTGATAGTGGCGGACGGCGGCACACTTCGTTTTCGTCAGTGTTCGTCTCCCCAGAGATTGATGACAATATAGAAATTGACATCAACCCTGCTGATCTCCGTATTGATACCTATCGGTCTTCTGGAGCGGGTGGGCAGCACGTCAACACGACAGATTCGGCGGTGCGAATTACCCACGAGCCGTCTGGTATTGTCACCAGCTGCCAGACGGAGCGCTCCCAGCATCAGAACAAAGACAACGCCATGAAGCAGCTGAGAGCGAAGCTCTATGAAATGGAGATGCTCAAGCGAAGTGCGGAGAAACAGGCCATGGAAGACAGCAAAGCTGATATTGGCTGGGGAAGTCAGATTCGATCATACGTATTGGATGATTCGCGCATAAAAGATTTACGAACAGGTGTAGAGAACCGCAACACGCAGGCAGTGTTGGATGGTGCGCTTGACCCCTTTATTGAGGCCTCGCTGAAAAAGGGCCTGTAACCTAGGACAGCTTATGACTGACCCAACTTCAACAGACGAAAACAAGCTCATTGCGGAGCGTCGCGCCAAACTCGCGAATTTGCGTGAGGCGGGTAACGCCTTTCCTAATGATTTTCGGCGCACGGCCATGGCGGGTGATCTGCAGGCACAATTTGGTGCCGAGACCAAAGAGGCGCTTGCTGAGCTAAATCATTCCTTTGCTGTTGCTGGGCGGCTGATTCGCAACCGCGGTGCGTTTTTGTTGATCCAGGACGGATCGGACACGATTCAGCTTTACATCGACCGCAAAGGCTTAAGCGAAGACACGCTCGAGGCCATTAAAAGCTGGGATCTGGGCGATATCGTTGCGTCCTCGGGTGTGCTTTGTAAGAGCGGGAAGGGCGATCTCTATATCAACATGGAGTCTGCGCAGCTGCTTACAAAGGCGTTAAGGCCGCTCCCTGACAAGTACCACGGTCTTGCGGATCAGGAACTCCGATACCGTCAGCGCTATGTTGACCTAATCGCGAATCCTGAGGTTCGCGAGACCTTTCAGATACGATCTCGCGTGATCGCGTTTGTGCGCTCGTTTTTGGATCGTCATGGATTTATGGAGGTGGAGACGCCGATGCTGCACCCGATTCCGGGTGGTGCGACCGCGCGTCCCTTTGCGACCCATCACAATGCGCTCGACATGCCCATGTTTATGCGCATTGCGCCCGAGCTGTATTTGAAGCGCCTAACAGTAGGTGGTTTTGAAAAGGTCTACGAGATTAATCGCAACTTCCGCAATGAGGGACTCTCAACGCGTCACAACCCCGAGTTCACCATGCTGGAATTCTACTGGGCCTATGCGGACTACCGAGACGCAATGGATCTCACGGAACAGTTACTACGCGAACTGTCACAAGACGTACTCGGGACAACCGTGGTGCCCTGCGGTGATGACAGTATTGATTTTAGCCAACCGTTTGACCGTATGACGGTTACTGAAGCCATCCTTGCACACAACGCGACGATAACGGCTGAGCAGCTGGCGTCTCGTGAATCAGCTTCCGCTGTGTTGTCAGGACTCGGCATCGACGTTAAAGCCGGTTGGGGACTTGGCCGCATCCACATGGAGATATTCGAGGAGACTGCTGAGCACCAATTGATACAACCAACCTTCATCACTGAATATCCGACCGAAGTATCGCCACTGGCGCGTCGTAACGATGACAACCCGGACGTCACCGATCGTTTTGAGTTCTTTGTAGGGGGTCGTGAACTGGCTAATGGCTTCAGTGAATTGAACGATGCCGAAGATCAGGCGGAGCGGTTCAGAGCGCAAGTGGCTGAGAAAGATGCAGGCGACGATGAAGCCATGCATTACGACCACGACTATATTCGCGCGCTGGAATATGGCTTACCGCCAACGGCAGGAGAGGGCATTGGTATTGATCGCTTGGTGATGCTTCTGACTAATTCGCCCTCTATTCGCGATGTGATTCTATTTCCCCACATGCGGCCTGAGTGAATTAGTCACAACGTAACGCTAAAAGACTGCTATTCTCCAGGCATGAAAACGTTCAGACCCAAACGATGGCTTTCTTCAACGGCACTGATGGCGAGTGCACTGCTAATCGGTTGTCAAACAGTGCCGGTTGCTGAAGAGAAGGAGTCTGCGCCCGCCGAGGCGTCTGCCGCAATAATTAGTGAAACTCCACCAGAGCTCAATATCCCAGAGTCGATAGTCGATGCGAGTTGTGATTGTTCCGAAATGGCGACCATCCCTGATGAAACTCACTTTGATCATGGGGTTAGGGCGTTGGCTGCCCGGGATTATGCTCAGGCGCTACGCTATTTTGAGCGTCACGCAGATGTAGAGTCTGAAAAAGCTCAACGAGAAGCCGAGATTGGTCTTGCCTTCATCGCTGTTTTGCGTGCAGACGGCAGCGACGATACTTCATCGCAAGCGCTCGACGAACGTGCTGAGATCATGTCTCTGGTGCTCGCCTCCTTGACTCAGCTTGAGGACCGTTTGTCTGAGTTGGGTAGGAAAAATTCTAAGTTGGTACGCGACCTAGAGAAGCGGGAGGCCGTCCTTAAACGGCTCCGTGAGCTCACATTGGGGCAATTGGAAGACTAACGTCGAACCTAGATCCCTCACCCGGGTTTGAGGAAAGTTCTACTGATCCGCCCA
>CAJWQE010000044.1 GCA_913045375.1 uncultured Halieaceae bacterium
CCTCCGGCGATAACATCGTGGCTACGGGCGCTAGTTCGGTTTGTCCGTAGGCCTGCACCATTCCAATATGTGGCCACAACTCCATGCAGCGTTGAAGTGTGGCAGCGGGCATCGGCGATGCGCCGTAAATTATCTTCTCCATGCTCGAAAAATCAGCCCCAGCAATATCGGGGTGATCAAGTAGCATCTTGATCATGGCGGGAACCAGTAGCGCGTGCGTTATCTTTTGTTCCGCCACCGTCGCCATTACGGCTACCGGATCGAAGCCTTGCAGAACAACGTTTTGTGCGGCAGAGAGCGTCGCGCCCATACCGCCCGCAAAGTCGGCCATATGAAACATCGGCGCAACGTGAAGGTATCGGCTCTCCCGTGTCATACCGAACATGGGTAGCGAGCCCATTCCGCTGGCCCATATTGCCGAGTGAGACTGCATCACACCCTTGGGGAATCCGGTCGTACCTCCCGTATAAAAAATACCCGCCATTTCATTTCCACCTCGTGTCGATGGCGCGCAGGGTGATTGCTCATTGATGATCGCTTCGGCGTCGATTGCCCAGTCCGGGCAGCTACCCTCGCCAATGTAGATGCAGTGCTCTAGGCAGGCGAGCGCTGAACGCAGTTCCTCCACCTGAGCTGAAAACGCATCATCAAACAGCACCGCACGGGTACCCGAGTCGCCAATGGCGTAGTTGTTCTCTGGAACAGCCCAGCGGGTATTCAAGGGAACGACACAAAAGCCGGCCCACGGGACAGCAAATAGGGCTTCGTAGTACATGGCGCAGTTAAGGCTAAGAATTCCCACGCGATCACCTTCCGAGAGGCCAAGATGTTGAAGGCCACTGGCCAAAGAGGCCACTCGTCGCTCCGTATCAGCCCAGGTAAGGTCAGTACCTTTGTAGGTGGTGGCTACGCCAGTTGGATTCAAACGCGCTGCGCGCTCGATCAGGGATTGGAGGGCGATCATGATCTTAGAGCTCCTGGTGCCTGTTTATTGTTGTGTGAGACCAAAACTAGACAGATGACAGGCGAAGGTCAATGACATCGCTCAATCGCGAGAGACGACTGCATGAGTTACGTGGTCAATCCCGATACGGGCATTACTTCCAGGCAAAGCGCGGTTGATCGTAGTGAAGCACGCGTGTTTTTTTGCGCAGGATACCGACCTCACGGAACTGGTATAGAAATGCCGCCGTGGGCGCATAGATCTGGTCAACACTCAATCTCATAGAGAGTACTTTTCGATCGCTTTCCGGGATTTCCTCAAACTGCGGAGCGGACGGATTCGCTAACTCTTTGAAACTGACAGTATGAATCGACGCTACTTCATCCGGATTTGGCTTTAGATGATCTGACTCTTCACCTGACCACACCACAACGGGCGTAATGCGATAGCCTGAGCGCGTAATGTAGTCATCTAAGCGACCCATGATCGCGTTGCGAGGAAGCGTTAGGTTGATCTCCTCCTGCAGCTCTCGTAAAGCGGCGTCCTCTGCTGACTCTCCGGCATCCAGTCGACCTCCGGGTAGGGCCCACTGACCGCTGTGGGCGCGTAATTTGCCGGACCTACGGGTGAGCAGGATAGTGGGGCTACCACGGTGTGCCGCAATGACGATCGCGACAGCGGCTGCGCGAAGGTCCTCCAGAGGCTGGCTCTCATACGAGAAGCTCGCGATGTTCGCGGAAACAGAAAGCCGAGTGTGGTGGTCACAGGATTCAAATTGCGTGGCAGGAATCACGATGATTGGTCGAGTTTATTGCGATCACGGTGACACTTAGTCATACCGATTCTCAGACTCGCAAGCACACTAAGCGCCGTAGCTGTCTACTGCGGTCAGCATACGAGTGATGAGCGCTTGTTCTGCCTCGTTTAGCTCGGGTTTCCAGACTTCGAATATCAAAACGAAGCGGTCTTCTGATGAGTGATTCCATGCCTCGTGTTCGATTGTATCGTCGAACAAAAATGCTTCACCTAAAGTCCACTGGCGGGTCTGATTACCCACTCGGAAACCGCAATCATCCGGGATTATCAACGGGAGGTGACCAATCAATCGACTGTTGATCATGCCGTTGTGAGGCGGAATGGTTGCGCCCGCCTTAAGTCGCGAAAATAGAATATTGGGACAACGCTCGCCTGAAAAGACCAACGGAAGCGCCTTCATGGCCGTGGTGGTTTCTGGGCAACGCGCCTGATTCTCGGGGATTGCCTCACCGTTTTTCCACAAGTAAAACGCACCCCAATCGTCATTACCTGCCATACCGTGTGTATCAAAGACAGGTCGTTCATTGCTCTTGGTGAGGTAGGGGTCAAACGATGTGCCGTGCGTAATCAATGCGTTGAGCTCATCCAGAATGACGGACGTTTTACTCTCGAGCTCCTCGAGCCAAGGAAAGGGATCTCTGGGATAGAACTCGTGAATAGGTAAGTCGGGCACCATGATGTGCCGCGGCTCAGGATAGTAAAGACGCCGCTTACCAAGCAGTAAATCGACAGCGCCTTGCATGCGAGGGGTACAGCGATCGGTGTCATCCAACAGTGGTTGTACTTCCCGCGTCATGTGATCGCTAAAAGCCGTTTGCAAATCTTGCAATCGGGTCTGCGCCCGCAGAAATTCCACTCGAATTTCCTGAACCATTTCAGGGTGTAACGGACTGAGGGTTAGTGCTCGCTGATAAAACGCCGCCGCAGCGCGGGGGTTGTTCTGCGCGAAGAAGGCATCACCCTTTACGACAAAAGCTCGGGCGTTTCGGGCGTCGTGAGCAATTGCACGGTCCGCCGCCTCGTGCGCAGCGTCGTAGTCGCCCATATTACGACTGGCAAGTGCAATGACTCCCCATACCGTTGTGTCGTCAAGACCAAGCTCTACTGCCTGCCTAGCCAGAAGAACGGCATTTTCAGGTTGCGTTGCTCTTAGCGCGGCAATGGCATCGCCCAGGAGTTGCTGAGGATTGGTAGAGGATTGAGTGCCGGTAGTCATCGGGTGTGTCCAGATAGATTTGATACTGATCGCCATTATGCAAAAAAAAGGGGGGCTTTCGCCCCCCGTTTATCGCTTGATAAGTCAGCAACTTAGAACTTGACGGTTACACCTGCGAACAAGTAAGTGCTTACATCAAACAGACCAGGATAGGTATTGTTGTTACCAGTACCTGTGCCTGACGCAGTTGTGACCGGTGCGTCATCACCCAAAAGGTTGTTAGCACCGACTCGTACTTGCACGTTCTCGCTGTAATCATACGTTGCAGCCAGATCGAGGTAGTTGCGCTCTTCCATCTTGTCTTCCAAGTAACCTTGTGGATCGGTCAGACCGTAAAGAGTCGTCTCACCAATGTGACGCCATGTCGCCGAGACCCTAACGTCGTATGGCGTTACCCACGTTGCGAGGAACCGGTGGTTGTACTCAGGTGCGGGCAGGCCACATGGACCAGCATACGCATCTGTACACTCAACCTTATCATCACCTGGGATAGCAATTGTGTAGTTGGTATCCAGGAATGTCGCCGCGTAGTCGAAGTTCAGTGACCCCATATCGCTCATATCGAGTGAGTATGTGATGTTAACGTCGATACCTTCTGTTGCGTCGGTTGCTACGTTGACGTTCTGAGTACTAATACCCGCGAGGCCACCGCCAGGTGCTTCGTTCAACAAGTGAAGCGTACCGGCTGTGTCACGAGTGATATTCGAACAGAACGCAGGATCACCTGTTGTTAAACAACGATCGTATGAAGTCTGAGCGGGTACAGTGCCAATCGCGTTGGTTACTTCGATATCAAAGTAATCGATTGCGATTGATAGGTCTTCAATCATGCTAGGCGTGATAACAACACCGAATGTTGTAGTCTCACCGCGCTCAGCAACCAGATTAGGGTTACCGCCAGTAATCAGGTTGAACTGACCCGCCGCACTTGGATCGACAGTTCCGTACTGAGCTGCAGACAGACCAGTGTTCGCACACTGTGCCTGAGTCGCCACTGGGTTAGGACCAGAGCACTGATCTCCATCACCGCCGACAGGCGTTAACTCAACCAAACCCGTGTTGATACCCACGTAGAGGTTAAATACGTTCGGCGCACGAATCGCAACCGATTGGTTCACACGGAATCGAATGTCGTCATTGGGCGCCCAACTTAGGCCAGCGAAGTAGGTATCTGCGTCGAATGTATTCGACACGCCATTACCATTGGTCGTGTAATCTGAATAACGGTAGCCGGCATTGAGACCCAGCTCCTGGATCATTGGCTGACCAGTGATCAGGGGCAAAGACACTTCCATGAAGACTTCTTCGACTTCAATTTCACCAGCGATCGGTAGTGTCGCACCACCTGTACCAGTCAAACCACGGCCGCCCGATTGCTTAGAAATGTCATCTGACAAACGCCCCAAGAAATCCTCGCGATATTCGAAACCAACCAGGCCTGTCATACCCGCATCTGCCATTGGACTCTTGATGCCGAAGTTAGTCAGATCACCTTCGATAGTACCGCCGAAGACAGTCTGCTCAGTATCACCCGTCACTATACCCACGCCCATAATAAACGCGGCTGCTTCATCCGTAACGTTTGTAGAGCCGTCCGCGCCGCGCGTAAAGATATCCCATGGCACACAGCCACCGCTTGTATCGCGGCAGACAGGATTACCTGACCCATCGTCGACGATGTAAAGTGCCTGTTGGACGCGGTTGAAGTTTAGGTCATTTTGAGAGATCCGGGTCCCCTCAGTGGCAGCGTACTGCGCAAAGATATCAAACGAGAAATCATCGGTAATATCACCACGCATACCAAAGATCGCGCGCCATGTGCTGTTTTCATATGTGCTTTGGCGAGGGCCACCTTCAATATTACGGTGCGAGTTGATGAACTGAACGTCCACGGACTCGTTGCCAGCAGCTATCCAATCGATGCAACTTATGAAGTTTCCATCGGCGTCAAATGTACCCGTCATATCACCCAGCCGTACACCGTCTGGATTGTTATTTGGATTTCCACCGAATAGCAATGGGTTGTCGCAGTTAGTCATGAACGGCCTATTAAAGGACGCTGACTCAGCGATCTGCGCAACCGTCTTGTTGTTCATGTACGTGGTGTCAAAGTAGGCCTCTACCGACTCTGTAAGTTCATAGTGACCGCTTGCACCCAAGTTCCAACGCTCGACAGGGCGCTGATAGTGGTTCACCGCACCGTAGTTGTAGTACATGTCAGAACGACCTGAGAATGGAACCAACTCGCCGTTGAGCTCCTGGAACACAGTTCCGGCTACGCCGTTACCAATAGTACCGTTGAAGCGACGGAAGTTAGATGAACCACCACAGAAGGGATTAGAAGAACCGAACAGAGTACAGGCACCTGTATCACGATCTTTTCCGATCATGGATTCCATGTCTTCATATGTGCCGAAGAGTGTGATGTTGCCACGACCGTCGTCGCTGTTGACACCCATCAAGACAGACATGAGGCTTGCTTCACCAGCAGTAGTTGCACCTGGATCGAAGAAGTCCGCATCTGCTAGAAGGTTCTCCATATAACCGTTGTCGTTCTTGTTGTAGTTAGTGCTGTACTGGTAGTCGAACTCAAAACCTTCGAAGTCTTTCTTGGTAATGAAGTTAACAACACCTGCTACCGCGTCTGAACCATATACCGCTGAAGCACCCGAAGTGACAATATCAACACGCTCCACCATCCTAGATGGGATCATGTCGACGTTGGCTGAAGATGAGAACGGACTACCAAATGGAAGTCGCTTTCCGTCGATAAGTACGAGTGTTCGAGTCGAACCTAAACCGCGAAGGTTGAGTGTTGAGGTGCCGTTTGCGCCGTTGGCAACCTCTGCAGTCTGGGAAACAAAGACATTGGGCAGGATGTTAACGACGTCTTCGACACGGGCTACACCACGGCTATTGATTTCTTCTGCACCGATCTGAACCAGAGGTACTGAAGATGTAACGTTTGATTTGGTCAAACGTGATCCGGTTACAACAACCTCTTCGAGGTTTGCCTCTTCGTCCTGCGCGAACGCAAAACCTGGCAATGTCGAAGCGACTGCTGCTGCTACCGCATGACTGAGGTAGTTTTTGCTAAAAGATTTCATAAGAAACCTCCCATAGTTGATAAAAATTCAAGGACTCCTTGCGGTGCAAAAATACACCAAGCGCGGTACTGAGACAGCTCCACGGAACAACAATAGCGAAAATAGATGCCCAAGCGATACCCGCACTCGTATTATTAAAGGTCAATTTCGATTTTTTTGCGACTTTTTTACGTATTTACGGGGAACTTTTTGCCGCTAACGCAAACTGCGGTTTTTTCGGTGAGACAGCGACGTCAGTGTATCGACCGAAAAAGATATTGCCTAGCTGGATTTCAAGCCCCGCCTCAGTCAGCTTTTTTCTCACCCGGGCTTTTCGATTGTTAACGATCTAGCTGACGCGACTGATATCCTTCCCCCGGTAACACATTGATGAGATGAACGGGCAAATTTTGGCTCGGCGAGCAGCGAGGCTATGAAGCGAGATTTAAGGCGAGATGTTCAGAGCATTCAGGCGCATTTAATGCAGGGCCGTTTTGATGCGGGAATTAAGCTCTGTCGCGAGGTTCTTTCTTACGCGCCGCGCGAGCCCAACACCTTATATATGCTCGGTGTGGCGGCCGCCCAAATCGGTGACGCAGCGACTACGCGAGATGCATTTTCTCAAGCGTTGACTGTCACGCCAGATCGCATTGATCTCTTGTTGAATTTCGGGAACTTTCTGCGCGAGACAGCTGCGCCAGCCGAGGCACTACCCCTCCACCAGCGAGCCGCGTCTCTTGCTCCACAAATGCCTGACGCATGGAAGGCATTGGCAATGACACAGCTACGCTTGGACCTGTGTGACGAAGCACTGTTCAGCGCCAATAAGTTGATCAGTATTTCCCCCAAGGATGAATCTGCGTGGGAGCTAGCGGCTGGTGCCGCCCAGCGCCTAAAGCGACTGGATGAAGCGGTCAGCATGATCGAGCGGGCGATCCGGTTGATTCCTGGCTCGGCCATGCTGAATTACGCCCTAGGCCAGTTGTGTCGTGAACAGGGCAACTTCAAAGACGCAGCTATCGCGTATCAGACGGCACACACTTTGGGGTTCGATTCAGCAGATCTTTATCGAAATACCGCGGAGTCCCTGTTGGAGTCCGGCAGGTCGCATGACGCAGTGGCCTTCGCACGCCTCGGATTGGATCGCCACTCGACAGACCTTGAGCTACATAGAGTGGTGACCAGACTGCACGTTGAGAGCAACTCGCCTGGCGACCCCGTAGAGGATTTGATTATCGCGGCGCGGAAGCATCGGACAAATCCATCGCTTTGGGAGACAGCGATTGGGTTTTTGAAGTATCTCGATCGCAAAGACGATCAGCGTGCGTTATTGGTCGAAGCGTTGGCCTCTGGATGCCCATCGACTCCTGGCCTGCAGAGCCTCGAGGCAATTGGGCTGAGCGATGAGGGTAGGCATGATGACATGGTGTCTACTTATGAGCGCCTCCTTGACCTGTACCCTGGTGAGACTGGTATCAAATTTGATTTCGCGGTGCAGCTTTTGAAAGCTAATGAGCCCGATCGTGCCGAATCGCTATTGGTAGACGCTCTGAAAATTGATCCGCAAGACCAATTGGCGCTCGCGTTTCGCTGCTCCGCCCTACGCATGATGAATGACCCGCGAGAGGCGATACTTGTCGATTACGATCGCATGGTCCTTGACGTGCAGGTGCCGGTACCGAGTGGCTACAGTAGCGCTGCTTCCTATTTCGGCGAGGTTGCTGAGGTACTGGAAACGCTGCACCACACGCAAGCGCATCCCATCGATCAAAGTGTCCGTGGTGGCACACAAACTAACGGCTTTTTATTTCGCATCGCAGAGCCACTGGTGAAAAGTTTGGAGCAACAAATACGACTGGCCGTTGTCGATGCGATCAGTCGTTTTCCGAATGATCCACGACATCCTTTCTGGGGCCGTAACGTGCAGGGAACATCTGCCAGTGATGTTCTTTTTTCCGGCGCTTGGTCCGTGCGACTGAGGGCTCAGGGTTATCACACGAACCACGTGCATCCCAAAGGTTGGATTAGCTCTGCACTTTATATTGCGGTTCCAGATGAGGTTGCAGGTGCGACAGACGATGCTGGCTACATTCAGTTTGGCGCGCCTGAAGATAAGTTGGGACTCAATCTCCCCTCAGTTCGCACAGTGAAGCCAGAGGTTGGGAAGCTGGTGCTATTTCCCTCGTATATGTGGCACGGCACAGTTCCGTTCGAGTCATCACAGTCAAGAATTACAGTTGCCTTTGATATCGTGCCGCACAGGTAGGGGTTGCCTGTTTCACTGGGCGCCGCTGTGGGTGTTCGACTATTGAACCTTTCTGACAAGAACCGTTTTGCCGCTGGACACTACAGTCATCTCCCAGCCACCCATCCAGTTCTTTTTGAATGTGACGCGCCTATCGCTGCCACGGTGGCGATAATTCGCCGATGATCGCTGTCGCCAAACCTGCCCGTTGTCGAGCTTGAAAATGGTTTTACCGGTCCACCCCGTAAAGTCGCCAGTCAATCTTGCCTCGAAGGCCGAATCAGGCTGTTTTGTTTTTTCATTCTCGCGCTTGTTTGCAAGCTTCGCGGCCACGCGACGGTCGACCTCGGCCTCGATGGCCTCGGGCGTTGCCTCCAATTTTACTGGCTGTTCTGTCGATTCACTCTGCTCATCTGCTGTAGTTCGGGTGACAACACTTTCAATGCGGCGGTCGTAGTTCTCCTTTAGCCAGTTATTAAGGAACTGCCGTTGCTCGGCGGTAAGCGTGTCCACGCCCGATTTCAGGCGTTCCTCAGCGCTCATCACGCTCTCGATGTTGTCGGATTCGGATGCCAAGGCTGGGCCGTTAAAGATCATCACGAAGGATGTGATGCCTATGGCGGTTGTGGAGGCCAGTTGGTGCTTGAACCGGCGAAAAGTGCTCATGCCAATCGTGTTGCTCATTTTTGCGGAATGTCTCTTCAACTCAGTCTTAAATAACTTTTGCTGTCCAGCATACTGACACAAATCCGCGGGCGAGGGCATTAGGTTCCGCTCCATCGGTGTTACTACGCTGAAGCGAGCTGTGATAGCGAACTGTGACAGAGAGGCGAGGGTGGTAGGAATTTCAGGGGTTCAGCCTGCAGCAATTTAAGCTACATTTTGCGTGGACGCGTGAGCGGTTTAAGCCACGTCACTGAGTCTTCGTTACCCTTTTTTGGTCAGTCTTTTATTTATGACGTCACTAACATTTCATTCCCTGGTAGGTAGCCATCAAACGAGTCGTAGACTCGGCCACCTCGTAGCCTCAACGATGATTGGACCATTGGGTTTTTCCTTCTGGATAATCACCTCCATGAACGCCGCTGCTGGAGAGTTGAGGGAGACTTGTCGAACGGCGGATCTTCTCCTCCACAACGCGGTTGTCTATACAGCCGATGAATTCAACTCAACACATCAGGCCTTGGTTATCGACGATGGGCGATTCGTGTTTGTGGGGTCGGATGAGGTGGCGAAGGAGGGCTGGTGCGACGCTGCTCTGGCTATTGATCTTAAAGGGGCGACGGTTTTCCCTGGGTTCACTGATAGCCACCAGCACCTCGAGGGTGTAGGAAGACGAACTAAAACACTCAGTCTCTTTGGCATCGATAGCTTGGACAAAACGGTTGCTGCAATAGAGCAATGGGCGGCCGACGTACCGCCTGGTGGCTGGGTTTTGGGACGAGGTTGGATCGAGCGCGAGTGGCAAGGTGAGCGCCGATTTTTGACCCGTTGGGATGTCGATCGGTTTACCGAGAGCAAGCCTCTGTTCATGCCCCGGGCAGATGGCGTTTCCGCTTTGGTGAATACCAAGGCGCTCAACATGGCTGGCATCAATAGGGATACACCGGACCCTGAAGGGGGGCGCTTTGAGCGCGACGCCCGGGGGGAGCTCACTGGCTATGTCTTAGGTAAGGCGATGGCGCCTTTCAGAGCCATACTGCCATCGGAAACCGACGCCTACATAACCGACAATCTTTTGCGCGGAATGCGCGCGAACGCCGCCCTTGGTTGGACTTCAACTCACGACGCCGGCATGTCATGGCGCCAATTGCGGCTGCTTCAGGACCTGCGAGCTCGTGGGTTGATGGCGCATCGCGTTTATGTCGCTATTCCCATAGCGGACGCCGCTCCGCTATTAGAGCGAGGACCCGAGCAATCCGATGATGGCTGGATCGATCTACGCGGCATCAAAGTGTTTATCGATGGCACTTTGGGCTCGAGAGGTGCAGCGCTGCTCGAGCCTTATGCAGACGCTAATCACCGCGGATTCATGAACCGAACGACCAAAGAAGTGCTGATGCCGGTATTAAAGCAGGCCCTCCGTGAGGGCGTACAGATAATGACGCATGTGATCGGTGACAGAGCGCTTCGAGAAACCTTGGACTGGTATCGCGAGGCACAGGCTTCTGTTCCCAAGTCGGAGTGGCAGCAAACGAAGCTTCGGTGGCGCCTTGAGCATGCTCAGGTTATTCCACCTAGTGATCAGCGGCGTATCAAGGACATGTCGGTCATTCTTTCAATGCAGCCGAGCCACGCCATTGGGGATCTCAATTTTGCGGGCGATCGATTGGGTCAGGAGCGGCTGAGCTACGCGTATCCGTGGCGTCCACTGATCGATCAGGGTATCCCTATTATCGCGGGGTCTGATGCGCCAGTCGAAGTGGGTGACCCTAGAATCGAGTTCTACGCTGCCATCACTAGAGCTCGGCTGGATGGGTCATCTGGTACTGGTTGGCACCCGGAGTATGCCGTTGATCGACTGGACGCGTTGCGCATGCTGACGACGTGGCCTGCTTATGCTTCGTTTCAGGACGCGCAGCGCGGTTCGATAGAGGCAGGAAAGCAGGCTGATCTCTCCATTTTTGATACGGATTTTATGACTGCTGATCCCTCCGACATACTCGCGGCAAAGACTGTGATGACTATTGTTGATGGACGTGTCATTTATCAGACAGGAGATATCACTGAGTAGCTGAAAGTATTGCAGACGGAGTGAAGTGGTGGGCCCAGTAGGGAGAGTCCGGGGTTTCGGCGAGCATCGCTCGTCGCCGGGCGAACGCCCGAGCGTCTGGCGAGGGTTGGCGCCAACATGATGTTGGTGGATCGCGGAGCCCATGGATGGGCGAGAGCGATCAGGATGGCTGAGTACGAGTTGAATCTGATAGAAGTGGTGGGCCCAGTAGGACTTGAACCTACGACCAATCGATTATGAGTCGACTGCTCTAACCAACTGAGCTATGGGCCCTAAAAACGCAAGTAATTTGCGGGCGGCGAGTGTACCACGGCGAAAACTGAAAAAGTGAGGGACGGACTTTACTTGCATTCCACTTTCTCTCAATTTCCCTTTCGTATCGATGCCACATAATGATAGCGTTCGCCGCAATGTCTTTAAGCAACCTATAAGCAGGTAATAATGAAGCGGTTTGGGAAAGGTCTTTTTGTATTTGTGATCGTCAGCTTGGGCCTCGCGTCGTCGTGCGCGGTCAATGAGTTTGACCTTGATCGCGAGGTGTACGAGCGACAGATAAAGCAAGTTACCCTCGGCATGTCATTTGATGACTTTCAGAGCCTATTTCCGCAGCGTATTTCCCGAGGAGCCAATAAAGGCGACTTCGGAACATTGGTCGCCTATGAGGTGGCCTACGCGTACTACTCTTTCGCGGCAACAGGAGCGGAGCGGCGTAACGACTTCACCGGTACCGAGCGGGTCGTTACCTGGTTCTTCTTTCTTAACGACCGTTTGATTAAGGTCGGCGAAGAGGATTCATGGCCTACAGAGGCTGAGCTGAACGCTGTGCGCTAAAGCGTTTACCCTGTTTCTTCAGATCTGATAAGAGTAGCTGTTCTCTCTATCCAACTTCCCTAGCCACCCCTTCTAGCCGTCATCCAGGCTGAAGCGGCTTTTTGCTGCGCCATCGTTGCGGAGAAGACAGTGAGCTTCGGGTCGGTAGCGCCCGTTCGACCGATATTGGCTATCTGCTCGTAGAACCAAAACTGCGTCGCAAACGAATTGATGGTCCGTACAGCATTGAACCTCGTCAGCCACATGAGCCAGCTGGGAAGTAAGGAGAGATTGTCTTCATAGCGAGCGAGCTCGTCTTCTCCGTTCAACAATCGGTTCGGGCCGTCCGCATCAACACACAGAGGGCGGCCCAAGCCAATCATGTCGGCACCGCCTGTCTCTAATACGTGATTCATGACTTCTCTGCGACGAAGACCACCTGTCACCATGATGGGTATGGAGACCTCTTCACGCATCGCCTTCGCAAAATCAACAAAATAGGCCTCTCGTGCCAGTGTGCTTCTGGCAAGTGACTGCTCTTCGATAGGCTCGACACCATCCAGATTGAGCAATCGTGGCTGCTCGTAGGTGCCACCGGAAATTTCCAGTAGATCAACGCCCGCATCGGCTAGCCACTTGGCCACCGTTAAGGAGTCATCAAAATCAAAACCACCTTTCTGGAAGTCTGCGCTATTAAGTTTCACCGAAATAGGGAAGTCGGCCCCGAGTGCCTCGCGCGCTCTAGTCACGATGGCAATGAGGGCTCGAGCGCGATTTTCCAATGTACCTCCCCACTCATCCTCACGTTGATTTGTTAGCGGGCTCAAGAACTGAGAGAGCAGGTAGCCGTGTGCCGAGTGAAACTGCACCCCGGTAAAGCCCGCTTCTTTACAGGTAACCGCGCAATTTACGAAGCGCTCAACAATCGACTCGATCTCTTCCGCAGTCAGCGCAACTGGCTCTCCAAACTGACTCTGCGGCAACCGCAATCGAACAGCAGAGGGGGCCTTCGGTGCTGGATTGACGATTTTCTGTGTTTGCCTGCCGGCATGGCTTATTTGAGCCCACAAATGATTGCCGTTACGTGTGCCAGCGGCTGCCATTCTCTGTAGTGCCGCGAACGCATCATCGGACAGCGCGCTGTCGACAATCACATTCCCTGGCCGTTCTAGGTGATCACCATCGACCTGAATATTGCCGGAGAGCAGGATGCCGGAGCCGCCATCACTCCAAATACCGTAGAGCCGCTCTAGTTCCGCTGATGCGGTCCCATCGGGATGCGCTAGACCCTCCGTCATGGCGGCTTTGCAAATGCGATTAGGTACCACCGCGCCGCAGGGCAGTGTAAGGGGCTGGTTTAGCATTGGCTTACTCCGAGTTTATTTATTTTTCTGCGTCAAGCAGCACGTGGCAGCGCTGGTCATGTAACAGCTCCGCCGACGCCGTATCATAAACGAAGTCTTGCCGGTATTTGTCCATAAACTCGTTGTCCTGCATCCGGAGGCGCTTGCGTTGCAATGCACTTAAGAACCGGCGCACGTCATCGTGAGATTTTAAAATCAGGGGTGGCACCTCGGCCGTATTGCCATCGGCGCTTTTGGCAACCATAGTGAAGTAGCAGGTGTTAGTGTGCTTACTGATTCCTGCTTGCAGATTTTCCGCCACCACTTTGATACCTACTACGAGCGACTTACGGCCTACATAGTTGACCGATCCCATGAGCTTGATGACCTCTCCAACCTCGACGGGCTGGAGGAATTCGACGTTATCCACCGATACGGTCACGCAATAGTTGCCCGCATGCTTACTGGCACAGACGTAAGCCACTTTGTCCATTAAGGACATCAGTGTGCCACCGTGGACCTTGCCGCCAAAGTTGGCGTAGCTGGGCACCATCAGTTCGATAATGGTGCTCTGAGAGTAGGCAACTGTGTGTCCTTCCACGAGGGACTCCTTAACAGGTAGGAGCTGTTTTTACAGGGTCCCGGGAGGGATGGATCAGCGTTCGTCTTCCTGAGCGGTGATGCCGTAGGGCTCGGCAAGTTTCCAAACGTGCTCAGGGATCATGGTGCGCAAGCGCTTCGGTGCTGCACGTCGCAAATGTAGGATCGATTCCGCGGCCTTCATCTCAAGTCGGGTCCTCGCAAACTCAAGACCCTTCGGGCCGGTGAGCGGCATGATTTTCCCCACAATGGGCCGAAGCCACTGTGGCATCTTTCGCAGAGGCAAGCCGCCTGTCGCTCTGCGCGTATTCTCTATGAAGCCTCTGACGGCCGAGTACCGTTTTCCAGATGATGTCGGTGAGGCAAGGGATAACTCTGACTGGATATGCTCCAGCACTGCCTTGCCGCGCTGATTTCGAACGAGTAGCCACTGCTCGCCACGTCCGCCCATGTAGCCCACAGTAATGTCTGACAACGTGTTTACGTAATCGACACAGGTACGACAGGTTAAGGGGAAAAAGTCATCGCGCAAATCGGCGATAGGAAGTTGCAGGAACGGTATACGTCGCTTTGAGCCGGATTCATAGCGCAGTTCCACGTGAAAGTCCGGCATAAATTCGAGGTAGTTAATCTGCTCGGGATCATCATCGAGCAGCGAGAGGAATTCGTGAAAATTCTCTGTCGTGGTGTTATCGGAGCAGGGTGTACCAATGACCACCAAGTGCTCGAGGGCGAGCTCCGGTTCAAGGGCTCGAAGCGCATAAATCTGGCAGGGTATGCCAATGACCGCGAGCCGTTTGTGACCAGCTGCAATCGCCGGTTCCAGCAGTTCCAACAGCGGTGCATAGCCCATCCGCATGCCTCGGCACGTCGCCATGTCCTCCGTGGCAGTAATGAGTCGGGGTACGGGGCGCCACCTGTCTTCTGGGTCGGGGCCAACGCAAAGTACTGCCGTCACCTCACCCGAGGCCAGCAGTGCTTCTCCGAGGCGTGTTGTTATGCCCGTCCACTGCGCACCCTGGCGTGCAGGTTTTAACGCTGCTTGATGCATCTCCTCGATGACACCAAAAAAGGGCTCAATGTCACCCTCGGTTCCACGCAGACGGCCATGGGTCCTCTGCTCTAATCGAGGGTAGTCGGGATTGATAAATTGGCAGGCGTATCCGCAGCGACCGGGATCATCCGTTCGACTGACACCACAATCGGTGCAGAGTTTTCGGTGCGGTGCCTCGTCTTGCACCGCGATCAAATTCACCCGTCCAGCCCCAGCATGTACTCGGCCACCAGCAACCTCATTTCCTCCGAGATATGACCTTGAGGTGGCATGTTCGGGAAGTCGGGCCGTCGCCTTACAGGCTCAGCTACATAGTCAGCGATCGCCTGTGCGTCGTCACCGTACTGCGCTTGAATCACAAGGGCGGGTGGCCCGATCAGTCGTACGTTATAGGCATGGCAGCCGGCGCAAATCCCGTTGTAGACCACTTCGGCGCCGCCGGCATCAGCGGTGATGATTCGAGGATCGGCCGGTGCCTCCAGCATTTTTGTGGTGAGCTGTCGTGTGGTACCAATATCAGAGGCAGAGGCTACCGCATCGGCTGCTCGCACAGTTGGCGCATCACAGTCTGCCCATTCCTCAAGCCCGTAAGATCGGTAGGCCTCGCGCCTGGAGATACAACTTCCACGCTCCTTCTCGGTGGCACTTTGATACGCCAGAATGTCAGGACCTTTGGTGCTGAACTTGCTCAGCATCAGTAGTTTCATTTCACCATCAGGGTCATTCCCGTTATCGAACATGACGTTGTTGCGTATTTCGACCTGATCGGAGTGGGGGTCTGAATCCTTGTCGCTGGCTACCTCTGTTACGAAGTCACCGCTCGTTACGATAATCCCGCCTGTGTTATTGCCGGTGATGATGTTGTCTTCGATAACGACTTTATCGCCAGACATCACCAGAATACCTGTTCCCGATGGGATACCTGCCACCAGCGAACCGGGGATGGCGAAGTTGGGTGTGTTGTTATTGGTCACGAAGTTGCGTCGGACAATGGCGTCGTAAGACGACTTGATAGGCAGCCCCGGCGTGATGAATACCAAGATGCCGCCAGTGTTGTTTCGTGCCACGTTGCCTTCGACCAACACATGCCGGCTGTTTTCTACTTCGATACCCGCAACGTTATCGAATACCTGATTATTTCGAACATCGATGTAATCCGACATACCAACGTAGATGGCAGCATCCTCGATCCCACTCAGGATATTGTTTTCGATGAGCCCGTTGTGACCGAATTCTGGAAAAATGCCATACAGACCGGTGTCAACGACCCAGTTATTGCGAATCGAGAAGTTGTTACCCGACTGCCCCATGATGGCATTGCCCTTGTACTTCGTGATCTTGAACCACTCGACACTGAAACCATTCCCTGAATACAGAATGGCGTCGTTCAATATTTTTTCGCCATCGAGGTGAGGCCATTCGCCGTTTTCGACGATGCCGATGAGCGAGATGTCATCTTTATCGACATAGATAGTCTCGTGGTAAGTACCGGGGAAAACTTTGATTGTGTCACCGGCCTTTGCCTTGGCCACGGCGGCCTGTATGGATTCGCCGTCTTTCACTTCGTGAGTCGCACCGACTGCCAGACTGCTAAAAGCGATGCAGTAAAGCCACAGCCCTTTTAAACATAGCCCCCTCAAAATGGTCTTTCTAATCATTATTCTTACCTCGATGTCAGGTTATTCCTGTTCATTGCGCGACCCGGAGTTAACCCAGAGGGCAGGCGCTTGGGTATTTCGGGCATAAAGCCCTCATCCGTCAGAGCGTGGAGGAAATCGACGAGTCTGTCGAGTTCTTCCTCGCGCAAGTCAGGGTCCCAAATGTGCCAGTGAATCAGTAAATTCTCGTCCTCAGGGACTGCATGGCCTCTCCCACCGTTGTAGAACGCAACGGTATCCCTGAGTGATTCGAAGTTGCCTTGGTGCATATAGGGCGCTGTTTTTGCAATGTTGCGTAAGCTCGGAACCCTAAAACCTCCGCGCTGACTGGGAATACCAGAGCTTGCTCCAGCACCCGGATCAAAGGGCCGCCCCTTAGGTTCAGGCACGCCGATGATGGCAATCTCCTGATTACTAAACAGGGGCGGTGTATGGCATTCACCACAGCGAGAAACGAATGACCGAAACACGTTGAGTCCCTCGAGTTCACTGGGTGATAGCGCTGTTTGAAGGCCGTGCGCGTAAAAATCGTATCGGCTGTTGAGCGAGACGAGCGACGATTCAAATGCGGTTATCGCCGTGTACACCTGATCGAGTTGTATCTCGCCCGGCCCAAAAGCGACGGTGAATAGGTCCTGGTAGATTGCATTAGATCGCAGGTCGGCAATCAGCTGGTCGGGTCGATTACCCATTTCATTGTCAGCATAGAGTGGACCAATCAATTGCTCCTCGAGCGAGGATTTACTGCCATCCCAAAGCAGCGTGTCGAAAAAGCCAATGTTCCACAAACTGGGCGCAGAGCGGTCGAGCACGGCGTTGTTAATTCCCCTCGCCCGTCCAAGTCCGTCGGCGAAGCCATAATCTGGGTCATGGCAGCTCGAGCAGGCAATGCTGTTATCTGCCGAAAGCAAGGGGTCGAAGAAGAGATAACGGCCGAGATCAATGACCTGTGGTGAAAAACCATCCCGAATCTTGGGTAGGCCCGCTCGGGGACCGCCCACACCACTATCGTGTGGCGAACGATAATTATCGTACAGGCTATTGAGCTTGCAACGACGCTCCTCGATAAGTTTGAAACCGGCGGGGCAGGTAGTGGTGAGCTCAAATGAATGGCGGTGTTCGTCTGCCGTTAGTGACAGCGGTAGCCAAAGAAAAAAAGTGCAGAGCCCGAGCGCTCTCGCTCTCGGGCCGCTCAGCGAAAGTTTACTGAGACAGCTGCGCCACATAAGCACTGACATCATCGATGAGGGATGGGTCTTTGAGCGAGCGCGAAAGCCGGTTCATCTGCTTCCCATAGCGATCATCGGCATGGAAGCCACGCCGGCCCTCACTAAAATGACGGTACTGACGTGCCAAGTAGTCGGCATCGAGCCCCAATAAACTGGGTGCACCTAATGCGTCATTACCACCTGCATTTGTTCCATGACAGGCACCACAGTAGGCAGTGTACAAGTCCTCGCCGCGATCCGTGTCGCCTGCTGCAGCTTTGGCCACCGAAATTTCTCGTGAATCAGGAAGCTGATCAATAGCGAGTAATGCCTCAGCGACCAGACCAGCATCCAAAGCACCGACTGCTGCGCTCATCGTCTGAGTGTAGGGGTCGATTGTATCTCTCCATCCCTCCCGGAAGCCCCGCAACTGACGCTCTAGGTACGCCCTGGAAAACAGCGTTAAGTTCGGCGCGCCTAATGACGGGTTGCCGGCGCCTGATGCGCCATGGCACGAAGCGCAATGTGTCTGGTATGCATCGTCAGCTAATGAAGACGCAGATAACGCGCTGATAGCTAGGATTAGTGCGGCGAGCTTTTGGCTTAATTTCATGTGCCAGCTTCTTGTACTTCGGATTCAGCCTTTAATTATAAACGGTGCTCTCTGTAGAAAAAGCGCTCTATAGAAAAAGCTCTGCGCAGGCAAAGCGCGTTATAGAAGAAGGCGCTCCATTTAAATCGACCACCCAAGACTGAGTTTACTAACGGGTTGTTTGTCACAACTCGGCAGCCTTTATGCCGACGCAATGCCATCTTAGCCGCACCCTCCTGTGTGAACGTACAGGCTTCGCGAGGGTGCAAAGCCCACTTAAACGCGCTAGGCTAAAAGAAGAAAGACGGGGGGCGGTATGCAGTTCATGCAACAAAATTGTCGTTTAACCCTGCGCGATGGCCTTGAGGAGTTGTATCGGCACGCGCCGGAAGTAGCGGTGGTCTCGCAACGCAAAGGTAAGATGTTCGTTGATCACGATCTCACTCATGTCCTGTTTGGGTGCGATACATCGCTTCAGGGAGAGATTCTTCTGAAGCCGTGGATTCTCTTTGGCACGACCATAAATCGAGACGAATTAAAGGCCTATGCAATGGATCCAGACGTGCAGATGCTCAACGAGGAAGGAGTTCAATTAATGGGCGGACGAGTGAAGGCCTATACGCTTTCGCTTACGTATTACCTGCCATTATTTTTCTGGATCTGGCTTCGTCGCGTCCGACGTATGTCGGCCAAGTGGCCGCATTCAGACGTCACCGAGGACATGATGAATACGCCATTGGACGAGTTGAGGCGCGCCTACGGGATTCGGCTGTATCAATAGCGCTTTAGAACAACCCGCCGTTTAACCGACTTAGTCGTCTAGGAAGCTTCTCAGGTAATCCGATCGAGTCGGGTGGCGAAGTTTTCGCAGCGCCTTGGCTTCAATCTGACGAATACGCTCACGAGTCACGTCAAACTGCTTGCCGACTTCCTCAAGCGTGTGGTCCGTATTCATATCGATGCCGAACCGCATACGGAGTACCTTGGCCTCTCTGGCAGTCAGACCGCCTAGGACTTCACGCGTCGCTTCGGTCAGGCCTTCGTCGGTGGCGGCATCAACGGGACTAGCGATCGTGACGTCCTCAATGAAATCGCCAAGATGCGAATCTTCATCATCGCCAATGGGTGTCTCCATCGAGATAGGCTCTTTAGCGATTTTCAGGACCTTACGTACTTTGTCTTCCGGCATGTCCATGCGCTCACCCAGCTCTTCAGGCGTAGGCTCACGACCCATTTCTTGCAACATCTGACGAGAGATTCGATTGAGTTTGTTGATCGTTTCGATCATGTGCACGGGAATTCGAATCGTGCGTGCCTGGTCGGCAATCGATCGAGTGATCGCCTGACGAATCCACCAGGTCGCGTAGGTAGAGAATTTGTAGCCGCGTCGATATTCAAACTTATCTACCGCCTTCATGAGACCGATGTTTCCCTCTTGGATGAGGTCCAGAAACTGAAGACCGCGGTTGGTATATTTCTTTGCAATAGAAATAACTAATCGAAGGTTGGCTTCTACCATTTCCTTCTTCGCCCGCCGCGCACGCGCCTCGCCCATGCTCATGCGACGGTTAATCTCTTTGATCTCAAGAGTGGATAAACCCACTTCGTCTTCAATAACGGCAATACGTTTCTGAAGTCGGACAATGTCTTCTCGATAATTGGCCAAGCGCTCTGCAACGTCTGCCTTTTTCGTCGCACCGTCGATCCACTCGAGGTTGCTTTCTGAACCCTGGAAGCTCTTGATGAAATCTTTCCGATCCATGCGGCACTCGCGTACCACAATACGCATGAGTTCTCGCTCCGACTCTCGGACGATAGCCAGAACTGCTCTGGGGGTTTCAACCAGTGGATCAAATACACGCGGCGTCAGCTTGAAGAACTTAAAGAGCTCACCTAGCTTGGCCATCTCTTTCTGAGCTTCTGTGCTGTCGTAGCCTTTCTCTTCCAGCGTCTTCTCTGTCTTAGTACACTGTCGCTTCAATGCCGTGAAACGCTTTTTCGCTTCCACCGGATCGGGACCTGTGTCGGCTGTTTCCTCAGACTCGTCGCTGTTGTTGTTCGCGTTCTGCTCCGCAATTTCCTGCGCTGAGGGCACGTGATCAGCTGGGTCCAGATAACCCACCAGAATGTCGGCAAGCTTTCGCTCTTCTTTGGCAACCAGGTCATACTCATCGCACAGTTTGCGAGCAATGCCGGGGTAAAAGGCCAAGGCAGCCATCAGTTCACGAATGCCTTCCTCGATGCGCTTGGCAATAACAATTTCGCCTTCACGCGTGAGTAGTTCTACGGTTCCCATTTCGCGCATGTACATGCGCACAGGATCGGTGGTTCTTCCCGCTTCGTTCTCAACGGCAGCCAGTGCGGCAGCGGCCTCGGCAGCAGCGATTTCGTCTGCTGAGCGATCGCCTTCGGTTAATATCAGCTCATCGGCATCAGGCGCCTGTTCGAATACCTGAATCCCCATGTCATTGATCATCTGAATGATGTCTTCGACCTGGTCTGGCTCTGAAATGTCCTGAGGAAGGTGGTCGTTCACCTCGGCATAAGTCAGGTAGCCTTGCTCTTTGCCTTTTGCAATTAGTTGCTTAAGGCGAGATTGTTGTTGTAGTGCATCAGACATGTATCGGTCCGGAGAAAAAGGGGTCGAAAAAAAATAAGCCAGCAATAATAGCGGTCGCAGGTGCAATAAGCCATGTCAAAACTTGGACTTTGAGCGTT
>CAJWQE010000045.1 GCA_913045375.1 uncultured Halieaceae bacterium
CCAACACTATCACTGCGTCGAGCACTTAATGGTCCTACTGCGTGGTGAGCTGGGCTAAGGCTAATGGCTTCACCCTCGTCGAATTACTGGTAGCTCAAGCGCTGGGTCTGGCGATGATGTCGGCGTTAGTTGCGTCGCTTTCCTCGCTTTACAAGAGCGTTCAGGTCTCAGCGGATGCCGCGGAGAACAGCGAAACCGCCTACTTCCTAATGGATGCACTGGAGCAGTGGCTCAGTGACTCACGCAGTCCAATGCTTACGACAAATAGATTGTCCTCTCCGGTCTGGGCAGAGGATGGTGACGAATCGATGTTGATTGATGACCCCTGTGGCACGCCACTGCAGTTACCATTCGATTTTTATCGCGCTGGGGTTGCCGTTGTCCCCGCTGGTAACGCCAGCTGTTTGCCGTCTTCCTCCGTTGATGAGTCTTCAATGGTGCTGCTTGTTGAACGCCAGGTGCCGTGTGGCGAGAACTGTGGTCATGCGGGGTTTTACGCGGAACTGTCGGACTGTTCTTCTGGCCATTCCCGTCCGAAGTGGCGTAGCGGTAAGGAGGGCATGGTTGACGAGGCTGGCGGTGAAAAGGACGCCGAAGGTACGGATCTCGGTGATGTGGACGGCGGCAGCAGCAGTAATAGCGAAACCTGTGATACCGAGCCTCAGTTATTTGAGCTCCACCGGATGCTGATCTACGCCCGCAACTACTCGCGGAGGCGAGGCGATGGCGTATCCGCCGTAATGATGTCGCGACTGGCCACTGAACCTGAGCCACGATGGTTGCGCTCCGACATGCTCGCCAGTGGCGTAATTGAGTGGGATCTGCGAGAACAAATGGGTGCGAACAGCTCGAGGGCGGTGACGGTCGGATTTTCAGTGAAGGGTAAGTATCAATCGACCTCGGTTGATCGAACCATCCCTCTAGAGCTTCGTCCATGAAAGCTTCGTCCATAAAAGCGTCGTCCAGCAGATCTTCGGCCAGAGGCTTGTCTCGCTCTGGATGAAGCGTGGCCTTACTCTCTGTGCCAGGAAAAGTCCCGATGCCAAGAAAGGTCCCGTTACTGACAAGCGGCTCCCGTCGCGATTCGCCGCGGCTGCTCCTGAGTCACGAAAGTCAGCAGCGGGGTGCCGCTGTCACACTCACGGTGACCTTACTAATGGTCATTGCGCTTCTGCTTCTGACCGGTCCTTTTGAACTTGCACGCGTTACTTGGTTACTGAGTCAGTCAGTTTAGGATCGTATTGATGATATTGGCTCACACGCGAGCGGAAGGTCACGGTGAGTTTCATTAGCCGATGGTTTGGCCTGCGTCGTGTCTGAAAGCCACTCTTCAATTAGTTCGGATCCTCCTGGTGAGGGTATGGGCTTGGAGGGCCTTATGATGTTTACATCGGTCGTGTCGAATGGCGGGCGGCCGCTTAAGGTGGTGGATCCATCGGCAGCCTGCCAGGAAAAAATCGTCTCACCGACAGCGCATTGCGACACCGCCATGACGATAGTGAAAGTACTGAAGTTAAGGCTTCGAGATGGGAAAAAATGCGGCATAGAGCCATTTTTGGGCCGATTTAGGGTGTTTTGAACGTCAATAATCACGATTTTCGATCATTTCTTGACTTCATTGGGGTCGATCAAGAAACTACGCCCCGTCACGCGAACGGCAACGGTTATTGGTGAGTACCCTCATCCTCTGGCCTACCTCTATAACGGGATAGTTATTTAGGCTGTTTGCGGGTTCCGTCAGTGTCTCGCAGGGTTATGCGATTCACGCTCGGGCTCGACACTGCGCTACCTCGCAGGGCGGCCGAACACGGGTTTCGTGATCGATGTTCTGGTAGGTGTCCGGATCGATCCGGCCAGTGGTTCGTGCGACAGACCTCGGTGCGCACGCTAGGAGCCAATTCATATTGCGTTCTCACCGTTAGGTATTAACACGGAGGGAGCGACACAATGGAACAATTGTCAGGCGGTGACATGATCGTCCGCGCACTCGAAGACGAGGGCGTTGAGTACATCTTTGGGTATCCGGGTGGTGCAGCACTGCACATCTACGATTCCATCTTTAAGGCCAATTCAGTACCCCACATTTTGGTGCGCCACGAGCAGGCAGCGACGCATGCGGCCGACGGCTATGCGCGTGCGACCGGCAAGCCGGGTGTGGTGTTGGTGACATCAGGTCCAGGCGCGACCAATGCTATTACAGGCATCGCGACGGCCTACATGGACTCCATTCCCATGGTCGTTATCTCGGGTCAGGTGCAGAGTCACTTAATTGGTGAGGACGCGTTCCAGGAAACCGATATGGTCGGTATCTCGCGGCCCATCGTTAAGCACTCCTTCATGGTGCAGCGGACTGAAGATATTCCGAGCATCATCAAAAAGGCATTTTACATTGCCACGACGGGTCGCCCCGGCCCCGTTGTTGTCGACGTGCCTAAAGATTTGACTCACCCGGAGCACAAATTCGATTACGAATATCCCGAGTCGGTGTCGATGCGCTCTTATCAGCCATCTACAAAAGGTCACTCGGGCCAGGTACGAAAGGCAGCTCGCCTATTACTGAATGCGAAGCGTCCCGTTATTTATGCCGGTGGTGGTGTGATTCAGGGTGAGGGCAGCGAGCTCCTGACACAGCTGGCGCGAAAGCTGAATTACCCTGTTACCAATACGCTGATGGGCTTGGGTGCTTACCCAGCTACTGACCGTCAATTCCTCGGCATGCTGGGCATGCACGGGTTTTACGAAGCCAATATGGCGATGCACCATAGCGACGTGATTCTTGCAGTGGGCGCGCGTTTTGACGACCGTGTGACCAACACAGTGAGTAAGTTCTGTCCTGGCGCAAAAATCATTCATATCGATGTCGATCCGGCGTCCATCGCCAAGATCGTTCCTGTTGACGTGCCGATTGTGGGTCCTGTGACCACGGTGCTGAAAGATCTCGATGCGCAGATTGATCAACAGCAGGCTTCCTCAGAGCGAACTATGCCTGATGCCGAGGCGATCGCTGACTGGTGGAGTCAGATTGATAACTGGCGCGCAGCGCATGGATTGTGGCATGGCCGCCGCTACGGCGAGTCTGATTTCATCATGCCGCAAGACGCGATTACCGCGCTTTACGAGGCGACCAACGGCGAGGCCTACGTAACTTCCGACGTGGGCCAACACCAGATGTTTGCGGCTCAGTATTACAAGTTCGATTACCCCCGCCGATGGATTAACTCCGGTGGCTTGGGAACTATGGGTTTCGGTCTGCCTGCGGCCATGGGTATCAAACTGGCAATGCCTGATGCCGAAGTCGCCTGTGTGACCGGCGAGGGCAGCATCCAGATGAACATTCAGGAGCTCTCAACCTGCGCGCAATACGACGTGCCAGTGAAGATTGTGAACTTGCGCAATAACTACTTGGGCATGGTGAAACAGTGGCAAGACATGCAGTACGACAGCCGCTACTCAGAGAGCCACTATGCGAGCTCGTTACCTGATTTTGTGAAGCTCGCTGAGGCTTACGGCCATGTGGGTATGGAAATTAAGGACAAGGCGGATCTGGAGCCGGCGATGCGTGAGGCATTTGCCATGAAAGACAAGCTGGTGTTCCTCGATATTTTTGTTGAGCCGCACGAGCACGTTTATCCGATGCAGGTAGCCCCTAACGGTGCCATGAAAGATATGTGGCTAAGCAAAACGGAGAGGACTTGATCATGAGACGCATACTTTCCGTATTGATGGAGAACGAGCCCGGAGCACTGTCTCGCGTTGTCGGTTTGTTCTCGCAACGTGGCTACAACATCGAGAGCTTGAACGTCGCACCAACGACAGATCACACGCTGTCCCGACTAACACTGACGACAACGGGCGATGACCTCAAGATTGAGCAGATTACGAAGCATCTCAACAAGATTGTCGATGTGGTTAAGGTTGTCGATCTTACTGAGGGTGCGCACGTTGAGCGTGACATGCTGTTGGTGAAGGTGCGTGCTGAAGGCGCTCAGCGTGATGAGGTTAAGCGAACCACCGACATTTTCCGCGGCCAGATTATCGATGTTGGGCCAGCGACCTATATCCTGCAGCTCACGGGTCCAATCGACAAACTCGACTCGTTCCTGTCAGCTTTGGGTGAAGCAGAAATACTCGAGGTTGTGCGATCAGGGGTTGCGGGCATGGCTCGCGGTGAAAAGGTACTGACCATCTAGATCCTTCAGCGTCTTTCATTGTCGTTGAAGTTCTGTACTTAAGACCGCACTAAATACGGGCCCATTTGACCGGTGCGCGGGACGCTCTGTCTTAAATTTGAGGAAGCTTCGTTGACTTGTGAACGTGGCTGCGCATTCATGCGCTCATCATTCTTCGACAACTAATAAAGAGCATAAAATGCCGAAACCGTTGTATCGTTTCACCCCGAATTTTCCTTTGCTATCAGCCCTGTTCTTAGCGCTGTTCGTTACTGCTTGCGGTGGGGGTGGCGGTGGTGCCGTTAGTGCACCACCTGTGGTCGTTGAACCACCGGCTCCACCTGCGGATACGACACCACCCACGATTACGCTGTCGGGTGACGCAGAAATGCGTGTGGAGCAGGGCACAGAGTTCACAGATCCGGGCGCTTCTGCCAATGACGACACCGATGGTGAAGTCACTGTGTCCGTCTCTGGCACCGTTGATACCGCCACGGCAGGTGTCTACACGCTGACGTATACCGCCACTGACGCGGCAGGAAATGAAGCGACCGCCGAGCGAGTTGTCACCGTCTCCGACACTACAGCACCAACAATAACGCTCAACGGCAGTGGCTCGATTACGCTTGAGGCAGATGCCGCCTACACCGAACAGGGTGCCACCGCGGTCGATAGCGTTGATGGCACGCTCGAGGTAGTAATTACAGGTAGTGTGGGTAGTGCTGCAGGTACCTACACACTGACCTACACGGCAACCGATGCGGCTGGTAACTCATCGCAGGTACAGCGGGTGGTAACGGTCCTCGAACCCGAACCAGAGCCTGAACCCCCACCCACCGGCGGCGGTGGTGGTGGCAACGAAGCCGATGATCAGCTGGTCATGACTCAGGGCATTGTCGATGGCGTTTGGGACCGCGGTATCAACGCGTTCGATCAGGCGATCGGCTGGGGCGACTGTAGCAACGACGGTGGTGAAGGCTGCCCATCCATTGCTTGGGAGTTTGTTTCCGACCCTGATCGTGGTGACGTACTTCAGGTAACGCACGCGAACAACCAGAATCTTGCCGGTCTATTCTTTGCCTCGTCAGCGGCAGTTGACTTGAACGGCTACGTCAACGGTCACATCGAATTCGACGTCAAAGTGGTCTCTGGTGATGCTGAAATCACCATGAAACTTGACTGTTTTTATCCCTGTACGTCAGGCGATCAACCCCTGGGCGAGAAAGGCGCCAGTGGCTGGGAAGCAGTGAGTGTTCCTATCTCACAGCTTACGGCCGGTGGTCTTAATCTGAGTGAAGTGAACACCGGCTTGGTCATCTGGGCGAGTAAGTTCGAAGACACTGTTTTCCAGATTGATAATGTGCGCTTTACGGGCTTTGATGAGACGGCCGAACCGCCGCCCCCCGTGGTTACAGTGCCTTTCAACCTGACGCAAATGGGCATGGGCAGCTACTCGGATACTATTAACCCGGCGAGCTATCGCTGCGTGTATGACTACGGTAACTGGATCTATAACGCAGGTGTGGTAGAGCCCGGTATCCCCTTCTGCGATACCGCAACCGGAACGCCTCAGGGTGACCCAACGCCTAAGTATCCGCAGTTGGCGGGCGCGGCGACTAATAAGCACACAATGACCCACCGTTGGTGGGGATCTGTCTCGTTCATCGGCGAGATGCGGGTAGGTGACCCTAGCGGCGCGGGTTACATCACGCCTGATCCCATTATGGCGCGACTCACCGAACGTGGTGCGCGATTCATGGGTATCCCACCGGGTATTGGCGCCAACGCAGGCGGCTTTGGTTATGCCGTTCCTGATCCGTTCGCTGAAGTCTTCGATGGTGCTGCGATTGCTAACAACGCGCACAGCAATATGGATGTGAAGTTGCTCGACTATTCCGAGGGTGCCATTACCGCGGGCTGGTACGAGGGTGACTCACTTATCATGGAAGCCACCTTTGTTTATGGCTCTCCCTTTGTGTTCTTCGAGGTGTACTCTGGCACCCCAACGCTGAAGACCTTGCGCGCCAACAGTGGCGAGCGGGGCGTATGGCATGAGGGTGGCGACAGCCTTGGTATCTGGAGTAACGTTGCCGGTCAGCGCAATGACTTCTTGATCGTCGGTGATGCGGGTACAACGTTCAGCGGTGTCGATACGGACACGGTCACCATTTCTGCGCCAGGCAACTCCTTCACCTTGGTGTGGGCACCTGAGACGACGGCATCAGTGCGCCAGACGCTCGAGAGCTATGCACGCAACAAGGTGAAGCATGTCACGATTGATTATTCAGTAGATCGCTCCACCAATACTGTGACGGTAAGCCATCGCTATCTTGGCGATGACAGCGCACCGGTCGAGACACTCGCAGGTCTAATGCCGCTTCAGTGGAAGCGTGCACCGGCCATGGGTTATGCCACCTCAGTTCGCAGTGCACGGGGTCTCGTGAAATTTGCGCCAATGACCGGCTTCGATTACGACTTACCGTCTGTGGGTGTGCTGCCCGCGCTGCCACTCATTGATGGCTCACTGAATGAGACCGAGCTGCGTGGCTTGGTTGAGGATTTTGTTGCCGGTGGCACTGGCTATTGGAATACCGCCAACGACACGTACTGGAACGGTAAGGCGGTGGGTCGTTTGTCAGAAGTTCTGGCTATTGCTGACCAGCTGGGTATGGTCGACGAAGCCACAACCTTGCGCGATTGGCTCAAGGGTGAGCTCGCTGACTGGATGAGCGCCGAGCGCGATGGCACTTTGGATAGCGAAAACTATTTCGTGTACGACCCCAACTGGAGCACGCTCCTTGGCATGGAGGAGTCGTTCGCCTCGCACCAGCAGTTGAACGATCACCATTTTCACTACGGTTACTTCATACGAGCCGCGGCGGAGGTCTGTCGAGTCGATAAGGCGTTCTGTAGCGACGAACAGTACGGGCAAATGTTTGAATTGCTCATTCGCGACTATGCGGGCGGCAAGAACGATCCGATGTTCCCTTACCTGCGCAATTTTGATCCTGCCAATGGGTTCTCGTGGGCCTCCGGTCACGCCAACTTCGTTCGCGGAAACAACAATGAGTCGACCTCCGAGGCAGCCAATGCCTACGGCGCCATGGTCTTGTACGGACTGGTAACAGGTAACGACGACATTATGGAGCGCGGCATGTACCTCCATGCTTCGACTTCGGCGACTTACTGGGAGTACTGGAACGACATCGATGGTTACCTTGGTACCGATCCGGACGCACGCAACTTCCCACCCGGATACCCACGGATCACCACCTCCATCATTTGGGGTGACGGCAGTGCCTTCTCGACTTGGTTCAGCCCGGCGTTCGCCCACATTCTGGGTATTCAGGGGCTACCCTCGAACCCGCTAATCATGCACGTCGGTTTGTTTGCGGACTATCTCGATGATTACGTGACCTTGGGCCTCGAGGAGTCGCCTAACGGCAAGCCGTCGGGTCTACCAAATGGTCATTGGACTGACCTCTGGTGGAACCTATGGTCAATGACGGATGCGGATGCTGCCATTGCCGATTACGAAGCCACAGCAAGCTACGAGCCCGAAGCTGGCGAGGCGCCTGCGCACACCTATCACTGGATCTACACCATGCGTGCTTTGGGTGAACTCCAGACAGGCACAGGGGCTCTGACCGCAGATTATCCTGCTGCAATGGCCTTCGAGACGGATGCCGGTGTGACCAGCTACGTGGTCTACAACTACAGCGATGAGGCGATTACGGTAACGTTCAGTGATGGCACCGAGGTTGAGGCTGCGGCTAACGCATTCGCTATTGAGCAGCTATAGCTGCAGTTCTCTCAAAGCTAAACTGAAGTAACCCGGCGCATACTGCGGGCGGGTTATTTTTTTGTGGCCTGTCTCCGCTTAGCGCGTTTGTATCTTAGATGGGCCCGCTGACCTTGATGTTCAACTATCCGGACCACTGTGTTTTTTACCGATTTCTTCCGCGATCACTCACCGAGACCGATGTTGAACTGGTCGGGTTTGTTCGTGGCGATGCGGAGGAAGGTAAAGACTACAACCGCGAGGATGCCGTCTGGCTCTGGGACCAAGCCACGAAGGAAGACGAATACATCATTCTTCGCAACAATGCCGGCGTGAACTCGCGGTGCTTTGAGCCGGGCCCTTACCACCCCGAGTTTGAAGCGGCGCTTCAGAAGTTTGTGGGTTGGTATCTACATTATCTCGAAGAAGCCAGTCACGCCTGAGTTGAGGATCTGGCGGCGCGCCGATCAGAAGTAACCGTCACCCGGTTCATGCAACGGTAGTCCGGCAGGTAGTCGGCCAGTGCGTAATGTTGTGTCACGCGGTTATCCCAGATGGCGACTGAATTATCGCGCCAACGGAATCGCACCTGATGTTCAGGTTGGTCGATGTGTGAGTAGAGGTACTCGAGCAGACGGTCGCTCTCTGCCTTGAGCATGCCCACAATGTGCTGAGTGAATGAGCGATTCACGTTGATGTACTTATCGCCCGTAACGGGGTGAGTCCCTATGACCGGGTGTACCCAGGCACCGTTGCTGTGAACGCCCTCGTTCATAGCTTGGATGTTGGACTCCTTACCGAGGTAGTCGTTTCTAAAGCAGCCGATATCATGCACCGCCTCCAGTGTTCCAAGCATATCGCGCATATGGGGCGCGAGGTTGTCATAGGCCAGTGCCATATTGGCCCACAGCGTGTCGCCGCCAGTCGCAGGAACCTTCTTCGCGTACAGAATGGACATGAAAGGGGGTGATTCCCGGAAGGTTAGATCCTTGTGCCAGTCATTAGTATCGGGCGGCCGGTTGGCATCGTTCTCGAGTACCGTAATCGCAGGAATCTCTGGGTGGTTCTGATAGACGGGGTGCGGCACGTCGATTTCACCGAAGTGCTTGGCCACTTCGATATGCTGTTCCGGCGTCATCTGCTGATCCCGGAAAAAGACGACTTGATGCGCCATAAGTGCGTCGTAAACAGCTTGTGCACCGTCGGCGGTGATGTTGCCGAGATCAATGTCGATTTCGGCGCCCAAGGCTGGAGTGAGACGTTCAATCTTCACGTAAGTTTCCCCGCTGTATGGCCAATGATCATTCGCCTTCGGTCTATTATTTTATTGGCGTTACGGTCTTGCCGCGCGCCGGGCGAGAATAGACCCGAAGGCCATAACGGCGCAATAAAAAGCGGGTCGATTTAGGGGGGTTGTGGCGCTTAATTCGTTCGTGGTTGGAAGGGCTTGTCGACCCGGATGAACATCCACAGCGCAGCACCAATGAAGGCGACTAGGGTGCCTGTACTCAACGCCACTACCCAACCTACCTTAAGCGCAAGGAAGGGCATGAGAGGCCCGACGATGATGCCCGAGATGCTGCCGCCCGTATTCATCAGCCCACAGGCGGGTGCCGTATAGGGGCCTGCAAGGTGAATCTGAGCTGACCAGAAAGACCCCTCGGCGAATTGCGTGCAGGCGTAGCAGAGTGAGAGTAGGGCGACGGCAACATAGGGTGATGAGGCGTACAGGCCGAGGTAGAGGAAAATACCCGTGCCGATTAGACCGCTCATTGCGGGGATACGACAACCTAGTTTGGGGCCAAAGCGATGACACAAGGTGTCGCAGACCCATCCGCCGACCGTCGCCGCGACAGCACCCAGTACCCAGGGAGCGGCGGCCAGCATGCCTGACTCGATAATGCCAAAGCCAAGGACGTTCACAAGGTAATGGAAGAACCAGGTGGCGAAGGAGTAGAAGACGAAGTTGTGCGTGAAATAGGCGGAGGCGAGAAGCAAGGTTTCCCGGTGCCCCAGCAACTGGCGCCATGCGCCATAGCCTGCATCTTGGGTCAAACCTGAGCGGTTAGCCTCGATCTTCTTCAGTTCAGCCTCGGACATGGCTGGGTGTTCCCTGGGATTATCACGCGCGTACCACCACCAAATTGAGAAGAACAACAATCCCACTGGCACGAAGACAATAAATGACGCGCGCCAGCCATAGTTGAGAATCACAATGGAGAAAATGGGTGCGGCCGCCGCAGCGCCCAGAGACAGGCCCGTGCTTGAGACCGCATTGGGTAGGGCCCACTGTCCGACGGGGAACCATCGCTCCACGGAGGCGGCTTGAACCGGGTAGATGGGAGCATGCGCGGCTCCCATGACCACGCGAATGGCGATCAGTAGACCAACCGTGCCTATGACCGACGATTCGAAGCTGCCGGGCAATAGCGCGAATAGCAGGCAGGCGAGCACCCATATGGCGCCCGCGACGAGTAGCGTCAGTCGCGGACCGAAGCGTTTGCCTAAAATGCCGCCAGGGATCTGAAAAACGAGGTAGCCCCAGAAAAAGGCCCCGTATACCCAGCCCATCTGCAGTTCGCTGATGGCCAGTTCTTTCATCATGAACTCGCCGGCAACAGGAAAATGCTGGCGGAGCATGTAGGAGAGAAAACTCAGGATGAAGATGACGGAGAAAAAGCGCCACCGAACGGGAATTGTTGAAGTGCCCATGAAACGCACTCGCTACTGCCACCAGAGATGTCAGCATAAGTGGGTTTAGGCGAAAACATCCAGCAAAAAACCAGTGAAAAAAAATGAGGGGTGCCGCACCCGTGGGTGCGGCGCTCAATAGCGAGCACTAAGCGGCTGTTGAGTATTCGATCTCGCTGCCCAATTCGTCCGTTGTGGGGACTGTATCTGCAGGTGTTAGTTGATCCTCTTCAGCAATATCGCCTGCGCGTGGGTCTTGCTGTAGGGCAGCTGGTGCCGTTGCCGAGGTCGCAGCCACGAAGGTGCTCTGTTCTTCCGTGGGCACGGCTGTGGCGCCCTTGGGTTGCGATGAAATGAAGGCAGCAAAAACAAGGCTGGTCATGCCAATCAACGTGAAGAGAATATTGGCGTCAGCAGCGCGTATAGCCCAACCGAAGGCAAAAGAGCCGATGGCGGCGCCAACCGCATTCAGTAGCAGAACCGAGGAGCCGAGCATCACAAATTCTTCGCGCGGCGAGTTGTCGGCGGCCTTAGCCAGTGAGATGGCGTAGAGTGAATTACTTGCCGCGCCAAACGCAGCGGCGCCGATGAGTAAAGCAATGGTGTCGCTTGCTGATGACAGGAAGAATGCAGTAATGCCACTTATGATGCAGAGAAAAGCGAGGACATGCCGGCGGTCAATACGGTCTGAAGCAATCCCAATAGGATACTGAACGAGTGCACCACCCAGAATGCTGACGGCGACAAACGTGGGCGCAAAATCTGCATTTCCAGTGACGTTGACGACGTGTACGGCACCAAGTGTCCAGAACGTTCCAACAATAAATCCTGATCCCAATGCTCCGGCAAAGGCGGTGTGCGAGCGCCGATACAACTTAGCAAAGTTGATGCGAGTCGCTGGCACGGGTGCTGGTGCGAGTGAACTTGTCAGACTAACTGGGATGATTGCGCAGCCGATCATGATTGAGATCAGTGCAAAGACTTGAGCGGCCTCTCCATAAGTCCAACTGAGAAGACCTTGACCCATTGCCATAGCGCCAAGAACGACAACTGTGTAAATCGCGAGGACACGGCCGTGTGTGCGCGAGTCGGCTTGGTCAGACAGCCAGCTCTCGACGACGGTGTAGGCGCCGCACATGACGGCACCGAGCAGGAAGCGCACGAGAATCCACATCACGCTTGAATCGGTCATGGGAAGGATCTGGAAGCAGCATAGGAATACGGCCATTAGCGTGGTGAAACTGCGAATGTGCCCAACCTTGGCAATAATATGGGGTGTCACCAGAGCCCCCGAAATGAAGCCGGCAAAGTACGCAGACCCGGAGATACCAATCACGGTCTGTGAAAGTCCTATGTCGCTCGCCATGAGCGGTAAAAAGGTCATGTGTATGCCGTGACCAGTCAGCAAGAATGCTGTGGTCAGCAACAAAGAGAATACAGATCGAACGCTGCTCATATCGCTCGGCCTAGGTGAATTTCGGATCGCGCATTTTCAATATTTTTTATCGCCGCACAAGCTTTCAAATCTGTGAATTTTGCGCTCTTTGTAGGGTGTGAATTTTCACTCCATTCGAGCGCAAAGTAATTTACGATTTTTGTTGTTATACGGTCGTTTCCGGTGGATTCACCGTGACTGATTTATCGTACTTTTGTTGGCTAGTTTGCGTCGCTTGCAATGGACCGAATCATCGACTGCCAGAAGACCAGCGACTCGGGAATACTGGCTCGACGAACCCGTTCATTCAGACCGTGCGCAAAGCTGTCCTTTGGATTTAGGAATATACCGGTGAGACTGTAGCTAGGGATGCCAGCGGCCCTGAAATAGGCACCGTCGGTAGTGCCCGAGATCATCCGCGGAATTACGGGCGTACCGGGGTATAACTGAGTTAGCGAGGCCTCGACAGCACCCATGACCTCATCGTTGAAGGGAGAGGTGTCACTGGACACAGGCATGCCATACACGGACCACTCGAGTTCAGGATTGCCCGCCACCAGACTGAGTTCTCCCATGATGTCCTCGACACTGTTTCCGGGAAAGATGCGGCAATTGATCGTAGCCGTTGCGGTACGCGGCAGCGCATTTTCGGCATGCCCACCACTGAGCATGGTGGGGATGCAGGTGGTACCCAGGGTACCGATGTACTCGGGTTGTGCACGCAGTACCTCAATGGCCTCCTCGTCCTTGGGGTTGGCGGCGAAACGTCGCATGGCCTCGCCCACCTCGTTATCGAGGAAGGGGGCTGAACGCTCAAAGTAGGTGCGCGTGATCTCATTGGTCTCGATGGCGAACCGGTGGTTCTCGATGCGTTGGATCGCGGCGGCAAGATCAAAAATTGCGTTGTCTGCACGCGGCATTGAGCTGTGACCGCCAATATTTTTAGCGGTCATCGTGTAGGTGGCGTAAGTCTTCTCAGCGAAGCCCACCATGTACTGAATGGCTTCACCGCTGTCGTTCAGGGCGCCGCCACCGCCATCAACCACAATGGCATATTCAGCGTCGATCAAGTGGCGGTGGTTGTTGGTGAGGTCCTGCACCGTGTTTTGCAGGGACTCTTCGTCGCCGGTAAAGGCTATGATGAGATCGCGATTGGGTACAAAGCCCTGCGCCTTAAGCCATACAAACATGGTCGTCAGCATCGATACATCGAACTTGTTATCGAGCACGCCACGGCCAAAGTAGAAGGTCTCGTCTTGCTGTAGCTCGAAGGGGTTGCGCACCCATTCATCGGCCTCGGCAGGCACCACGTCCATGTGCGATGAGAACACCACGGGCTTCCGATTGCTCGAGCCGTCCCCCCGATAGCGCACGACCAGCGAGACGGTCTCGTCTAACGGCAAGATGTGGATGTCTTTCGGATCAAAACCACCCTCGATAAAGGCGTCTTTTAGGTACTCGGCGTAGGCCGGCACGTTTCCATCGCCATAGGCGGTCACGCGCGCGGTGGCATCAGCTAACAGTGACTCCGCAAACTGGCTGTAGGTGGCAATCTCCGAGGGGTCGATTCCAGATTTTTCCAGTCCCAGCGTGACAGCTGGGCTATTGGCAAAGCCGCGGTCCGAGTCTGAACCCTCTGCCGCAAAGCTATGTTCACTGACTATTCCCAAGACAAGAGCCGCGGTTAGAAGTGGGCTTAAGAGTGCAGTGGCCCTATGTGTTGGTTGGTCGATTGTCATATTCATCTCTCGCCGACAAAATCAGATGATTAGTCTCGTCGTTCTCAGTGTTGTTATTACCACGGATTATTCAGCCTCGCAGTGTTTATTTGAGCGCTAATCAATATCGATAAATCAGCGCTGAAAAAACGTTGCGAAAAATTGGCAGTGAAGTAGGTTTAGCTCAGTTGTGATGGCCCAGAGTAGTCGTGACGATGCTGGTGCGCAGCCTGCTCTTACCGCGTTGTATTAGGGGCAGGGGATACAGTAAAAACTGGCGCAGCACCCTAAAAAATCGATTCGTTACAGGAAGCGTAAGAATCGAGGCAATAATAATGATGATCACACAGGCTGTGTGACACATGCGCCGCAGGAGGCGTTGGTAACATGAACACTCCGGTCTCACAGGCACTAGCCCCCGACTTCTATCACTACGAACCCAGCCCGTTGGCCGGTGCCGTCACCGAGGGTGATTTCGTGCATCTTCGCTGGCCTGATGATACGAAGCTGGCCTGCCACCGATTCTGGCTGCGGGAGAACGCGATGGGTCAGGGTGGTATTGATCTAGCAACCCGAGAGGGCATTCTCGACCCTGCGGAACTCACCGATGACATTGAAGTGAAAGCAGCGGTGGTTGATGACGCCGGAGATCTCATTGTTGAGTGGGCCAACGACGGCCAACGCTCTATCTATCACGCGGGATGGTTGCGCCACGTCGCCGATAATAATCACCGCCCCAGTAGTTGGCTTCCTGAGCCGATATCGTGGACCACCGACTCGATTGGTGAGGTGCCGCGTGTGGATGGCAGTCAGGCACTGGATAACGATGAGATCATCCTGACGCTACTCAATAACTTACTTGTCTATGGCGCCTGTGTGTTGGAAAACTCGCCAACGCATGAGGGCTACTTGCTTGAACTCGCTGAGCGGATCGGCCCAGTGCGTGACAGTAATTTCGGTATCTTGTGGGATGTAAAGGCGGACGTTGAGCTCGCGGGCGATGCGAAGACCAATTCCACGGCGAACACGGGCTTGCGGCTGGGGCCTCATTCGGATTTACCCACACGCGAGATCCCTCCGGGATTCCAGTTCCTACATTGCCTGATTAACGAGGCGGATGGCGGCGAATCGACGCTGACCGATGGGGCGGCACTCGTGGAGGCGCTCGAGCGCGATCACCCTGAAGCATTTGAACTTCTGTCGACACGGCATTGGATCTTCTTCAACCGCGGCCCCGGTATCGATCACCGCTGGTCCGCGCCCATCATCGATTATTTGCCTGGCTGCGATACGCCGACGATTCGCGCGTTTTACCCGGTCCGTGCCTTCCCGGCGATGGCCAACGAGGATGTGAGCCGATCCTACGACGCACTGCGCTTATTTCACCGTATGGCCGATCAACCCGAGTTTGAACTGAAGTTCCGCCTGACCGCCGGTGACATCATGTGCTTTGATAATCGTCGTGTACTCCATGGGCGGGATGCGTTCACGGGGTCAGGTAAGCGACACTTACAAGGTGTTTATATTGATCGCGACGAGATCATGTCTAGGGCTCGAGCTTTGAACAGAGCTGCCCGATCGACGGGTCTCTGACTTGCGGGTCCACCGATTGGGCGCAGAAACACAAGCCGAGACGAGTAAGTACAAACAAAAAATAACGACAACTAGAGCGACACAACAGGGAAACCGACCATGCCACTAGCCATGCGTAAAAAAGTTTTTATCACCGCTGCACTGACGGGCTCCGGAGGTACGCAAGACCGGAGTGACAAAGTGCCGCGCAGCCCCGAGCAAATAGCCAATGATGCCATCGAGGCGGCAAAGGCAGGTGCGGCGGTTGTGCATTGCCACGTGCGTGACCCCGAAACCGGTGCGCCCGCGCGCGATGTTCATCTTTACAAAGAAGTGGTTGAGCGCATTCGTGCGTCTGATACCGATGTGGTGGTGAATCTGACCGCGGGCATGGGTGGAGACATCGTGTTTGGTCCGCCCGAGGCACCGTTGCCCTTGCAGGAAGCGGGGACTGACATGGTGTCGGCAGCTGAGCGTGTCGAGCATCTTGAAGTCTGCCGACCCGAGATTGCGACGCTCGACTGCGGGACCATGAACTTCGCCGAAGCTGACTACGTGATGACCAATACGCCCGGCATGTTGCGGGATATGGCGCAGCGTATGACCGACCTCGGCATCCAGATTGAAATCGAAGCGTTCGACACCGGACACCTGTGGTTTGCCAAACAGTTGGTCGACGAAGGTGTCATTAAAGACCCTGTCATGGTCCAGCTCTGTATGGGTATTCCTTGGGGTGCACCCGATGACATGAATACCTTCATGGCGATGGTGAATAACGTACCGAGCAACTGGGTTCACTCGGCCTTTAGCATCGGTAAAAACCAGATGCCCTTTGTTGCTGCGGCCGTTCTATCGGGCGGTAATGTCCGTGTCGGCCTTGAGGATAATCTCTGGTTGGAGCGCGGACGTCTGGCGAGTAATGCGGACTTGGTTGAGAAAGCTTCGGGCATCATCACGGCCATGGGAGTAGAGATCATGACCCCTGAGGAAGTGCGCGCCGAACTCAACCTGGTGAAAAGAGATCCGTTGTAATGACCGATAAGCGACGCACTGCCGCTATTATCGGCGGCGGCGTGATTGGTTCAGGGTGGGCAACGCGGTTTTTATTAAATGGCTGGGATGTTCGCTTTTTTGATCCCAGTGCTGATGCGGAGCGCATACTGCATGCCGTCATAGAGCGGGGGCGCGAGGCCATGCCTGCGCTATGCGATGTTGTGCCCGAGGAAGGTAGCCTGCATATCGCGACATCAACGGAGGACGCGGTTGAAGGTGCGCTATACATTCAGGAATCGACACCTGAGCGTATCGAGGTCAAGCAGGCAGTTGTAAAAAGTATTCAGGAAAGCTGTGATGCCAATGCCATCGTCGCCTCCTCGACCTCCGGTTTTATGCCGAGCGAGCTGCAAGAAGGCGCCCTCCGACCAGAGCAGATCATTGTGTCGCACCCGTACAACCCGGTTTACCTACTGCCGTTGGTAGAGGTTGTTGCCTCGCCTGCAGTACCCGCTGAGGTCACGCAACGGGCGAGTGATTACCTTGAGTCGGTCTCCATGAAACCGGTGGTATTGGGTGCCGAGGTGCCAGCGCATGTCGGTGATCGCTTGCTAGAGGCGCTGTGGCGTGAGGCGCTGTGGTTAATCAAGGATGGCGTGGCGACGACCGGTCAGATCGACGACATCATCACGCATAGTTTTGGTCTGCGCTGGGCACAAAAGGGACTCTTTGAGACCTATCGCGTGGCCGGTGGCCAAGCGGGCATGAAGCACTTCCTTGAGCAATTTGGCCCCTGTCTTGAATGGCCCTGGACCAAGCTCATGGATGTGCCCGACCTTGATGAGGCGCTGATTGACCGCATTGTTGAGCAATCAGACGAGCAAGCAGCGGGTCGAACCGTCATGCAGCTCGAAAATGAGCGTGATCGCAACCTGGTTGCACTGCTCAAAGCGCTGCGAGCCGAAGACGCGGCTGCTGGCGCATTCCTCAATGAGGTCAATCGACGCCAACAGGCAGACGGATGACCGATACGTCGCTCGATGCTCCTAGCGAGGGTGGCGTAGCCCAGAGTCCACCCCCGCTATGGCGTCCGAGCCAAGATCGCATTGCCCGTTCTGCGCTGACGGCATTTAGTGCTTTCGTTAAAGAGCGATTTCCCGAGGTTGAGGTATCGACCTACGAAGCCCTACATCACTGGTCGATCACGGCTACTGATGACTTCTGGCGATGCATTTGGGACTACTGTGAGGTCATCGCGAGCGAACCGAGCGATGTCGTGGTCCGCGATGCTGACAAAATGCCCGGCGCGTCGTGGTTTCCTGACGCTCGCCTGAATTTCGCTGAGAACCTGTTGAGACGTCGCGGCGATGCAACAGCCCTAGTGTCTTTACTCGAAGATGGCACGCGCACTGAGACCACTTTCGACGAGCTTTATGCACAAGTGGCTGCGATTGCCGCTGCTCTGAAAGCACGTGGTATCGAGCCGGGTGATCGAGTGGCGGGTTTCATGCCCAATGTCACTGAAACTGTCGTCGCCATGTTGGCAGCGACGAGCTTGGGTGCTGTATGGACGTCGTGCTCTCCCGACTTTGGCTTTCAGGGCGTGATGGATCGGTTTGGCCAGGTGAAACCCAAGGTGCTCTTTGCGGCGGATGGCTACTACTACAACGGCAAGGCGCACGATTCTCTTGAGAAGGTGCGTCAGATCGCCGAGGAGATCGATAGCCTCGAGCAGGTAGTCATCGTCGAGTTAGTCGAAGAAGCACCCAATATCGCAGGTATTGAAAATATAGAGGGCGCCGCACTGTTTTCGAACTGGCTGCACGAGCAAGCGAATGTCACCGACATCGCGTTTGAACAGCTGCCTTTCGATCACCCGCTTTACATCATGTACTCATCGGGCACGACCGGTGTGCCCAAGTGTATTGTGCATGGTGCTGGCGGCACGCTCATTCAGCACCTCAAGGAACATCAGCTTCACTGTGATATTGGGCCAAACGACACATTGTTCTACTTCACCACCTGCGGCTGGATGATGTGGAACTGGTTGGTGTCGGGACTTGCCAGCGGTGCAACGCTCATTTTGTATGACGGCTCTCCCTTTGCTGATGACGGCAAGGTGCTTCTCGACGCAATTGTGCGTGAGCGCATTACCGTGTTCGGCACCAGTGCGAAGTTCATCTCGGGCATCGAAAAGGCAGGGCTCAAACCCTTCGAATCACATGACCTTTCGAGCCTCAGCACTATTTTGTCGACAGGCTCTCCGCTGTCTCACGAGAGCTTTGAATACGTGTATCGGGATGTGAAGAGCGACGTACTGCTCGCATCGATTGCGGGTGGTACCGATATCATTTCCTGTTTTGTGGGTGGGTGCCCGACACGCCCTGTTTACACAGGTCAAATCCAGTGCCGCGCGCTTGGTATGGCCGTAGAGTTTTGGGATGAAACCGGTGCACCACTTGCGAGCGGCAAGGGCGAACTGGTCTGCAAGCAGTCGTTCCCCAGCATGCCCATTGGTTTTTGGAACGACGATGACGGCGGGAAATACCACCGTGCGTACTTCGCTCAGTTCGACAACGTCTGGTGTCACGGCGATTACGGTGAACTCACGCTCGAGGACGGCGCCATCATTCATGGGCGATCGGACGCGGTTCTCAATCCAGGTGGGGTTCGCATTGGCACTGCCGAAATTTACCGGCAGGTGGAAAAGCTCGACGCCATTGTCGAGAGCATTGTTGTCGGGCAGGACTGGGAAGACGATGTGCGCGTGGTGTTGTTTGTGGTGCTTCGCCAGGGTGAGGCGCTGGAAGAGTCCTTGGAGCAAGCGGTGCGCTCCACGATTCGCCAGAACGCGACGCCACGCCATGTACCAGCGAAGATTATTCAGGTGCCGGAAATTCCTAGAACATTAAGCGGTAAAATCGTAGAACTCGCTGTGCGGGAAGTCGTACACGGACGTCCGGTGAATAATGTGGATGCGCTGGCTAATCCTGAGGCCTTAGCGCACTTTGCCGATCTAACTGCGCTCCAATACTAGTTCGGCCAGACCTATTCACCCAGAAAAGGTCAGACAAAAAACCTGAGAACAAAGGTCAGGCAGATTAAACCCAGCACAAGGGATCACGTTTTAAGTCGGCCGTAGAGAGCAAGTGACGTTCAGTGTGGCACTCGTCTAACACCGGCAGTATTCGTGTCCTCTCGGAGTGAGCTCATCGCATGTCACAAGGCGCGGTCCAATAAAGCACTGAGTTGCATCGCGTGCGAGCGATTGCATCCGGTCTTCTTTAACTTCAAATGTCGCGGGGTCCGCACCATCAACAATGTGCTGTAGCCAATAAACGTGAGCACGATCTTTAGCGAAGACCCCACCCAAGATCTCGAGACTCTCGCGATCGACATTTTCAAGGCGTTTAGACTTTACGTAGTAGCACTGGCTATCTACCGCGCGCCACATTGACAAGGGTTCAAAGGTATTGATGTCGCACACCTCGAGGCGCTTGCTGCCTGAGTAAAAATCATCGGCATCTCGTGACCAACCGTCGCCCAAGCGTTCAAACGTAGCAAGGTCAGCGCCGTCCAGCCTTGTTCGACCGTAGAAGATTTGCGTTGCGTCTTTTGCGTAGCTTTTCCTCAAGCGTTTAAAGGTAGCTGGGTCTGCATGAAGGATGGGCACGTCCCACTGATAAACGGTGGTTGCATCTTTCCCGTGTTCTGAATCGATAGCCTCGAAAGTATCGGGGTCTGCTTCCTCGAGAACCTTGGTGTGATAACGCATGGACATGGGGTTCCAGCGAAAGTAAGTGACTTTGCCGTCAGTGACTTCGTAATAAGAGTACGTGCCCGTCACTGCTTTGAGCGTGCTGGTACAACCGGGCGAAATAATGAGAGCCAAGCCCATCAACATAAGCGTAAGTGCGATGATAAGGACTTTACGATGCTTCATAAATCGATGGACTGTGTTGCCACGCCATTGAGCTCGAAAGCCGCTGCTTCAAATGCAGGTGGGCCGAGGAAGGCGCGAGCGTTGTTGGAAAAACCATACTGCTCTTTTGGGATGCCGAAGAAGTTGTTATCCATTTTGTTATTCAAGTTGACGTCGTGAAAGATACCGATGGCATAGGTACCCGGTGGTAACTCATAAACGTAGGTCACAGAGCCGGGCTCAACCATCTCAATGGTGCCTTCTGTGATGCCGGGCGCGGCGCCACCCTTCTCGCCCCGATCAGCCTCAAATGCCGCGGCATTGTCATAGACAGCGACGTGGATCTCACCCGCCTTTTTGATGTTGTTGACCGTGACGGTCAGGGTGTCGGCGCTCGCCAAGAGTGGCAGACCGATGAGCAATGGAGCCGCCAGAGAGGCGCGATAAATCGTGGAGGGGCGAGGACTGTGGATCTTTATCGTCATTGTCGGTACGGTCCGCGTAGAATTTTCGGGAATGTAATATGGACCTCTTGTTTTTGGAAGCGCGACCGATTCCCAGCCATGCCCTGATGGCGCTGCTTGCTGTGGTGATTGGTGGGGTGCAGCTGATGAGTGCGAAGGGAACAGCTCAGCACAAGGTGCTGGGCTACATCTGGGTCAGCCTCATGATGTACGTGTCGATCTCCTCGTTTTTCATCTCCG
>CAJWQE010000046.1 GCA_913045375.1 uncultured Halieaceae bacterium
GAAAAAGATATTCGAGATGAGGTCCTGACCTACGATGAGGTCATGGCACTCATCAAGGAGACTCAGCTTGATGCCGAAATGTTACGACGGTTGTTAAAGACGGAAATCAAGGAAGGTCAGATAGACGTGGAATCAACCTCGCGCACCATCTTGATAAGAATCCGAGAAAAAGGCTCGTTTGCTTCTGGGTCTGCTCTGCTCAACAGCTCGTTTGTGGGTGTAATAGACAAAATTGCCAATGCACTAACGCAGATAGAAGGTAGAATAGCCGTTGAAGGACATACTGATAACGTCCCTATCAGTACGTTTGCCTATCCGTCGAACTGGGATTTATCAGCGGCACGGTCGGTTGCCGTCGTGAGGCGCATGCTCGATATTGCGCCACTCGAACCGACAAGAGTCACTGCCTCCGGGTTTGCCGACACTCGACCTCAAGCCATTAACTCGACCTTTGAAGGTCGAGCCCGTAACCGGCGCGTAGAGATTGTGGTAAAGCAACCGTTGGATGAGGCAAGCAACAAATTACTGAATACCTTGGATTCAGTGAACTAACAGTCATTGCAAAGACTGACCTAGTGGGGATGAAACAGAATGGCCGACAACCAGCGTGATTTCTATCGCATTCAGGATCGCTTGCTCATGGCCTGGCGACTTGCTGACTTGGAGCCCACGAGCGAGACAGAATCTGCATTACTTGCACTTAACCGTGTACTTGACGAAGAGTTGCTTGAGCTGAATGACGACTCCCCTGAAATCGCACGTGTTTTAACACTGCTCAACCGCAAGATTGAGCTTCTCGTATCAAGCGATGAAGAAGGCTCAGGCGTCTCAACTAATCTGGGCGGGTTCTGTGACAAGGCCCACGTTGATGTGAGCTTGAGTGGATCAGGCATGGGTTACTTCTCGCTAACGAATGCAGAAGAGGGCGCAGCGGTTGAGGTAATGCTTAATCTCGAGAGTATTGATGTTGAGATTACGGTGCGAATGATCATCATTGAGTCACGCGTTTCGGCAGACGCTGAAAATCCCGGCTTCTGGCTTCGTGGTCGCTTCGTGGAAGATCAGGACAAACAGGTCGATGCGATCGTGGCACACGTGAATCAACGCCAGTTCGAGCAGTTACAGCGGCGCACTCAAACCAGCGGCGCGCAAACTAACGAGGACTCTTAGGATTAGCGCCAGTCGCTAAGCTTGGCTTTCAGGCGAGCGACCGCTTGTCCATGAATTTGCGAGACTCTTGATTCGCTCACACCAAGAACAAGACCAATCTCTTTTAGGTTTAAGCCTTCGTTGTAGTAAAGCGAGAGCATTAAGCCCTCTTTCTCGGGAAGCTTCCCAATGGCCTCAACCAAAGCCTCTCGCTTCGTGACTTCAAGGAATTGCTCCTCGGGCTCATCGATACCTGGCGGAAGTTCGGCTTCGTCCAGTTGTGTAACACGGGCGCAAGCTAGCTCACCGGCAAGCGAGCGGTAATCCTCAACGGGCATGCCCAACTCATCTGCAATCTCTTTCTCTTGAGCTGGACGCCCTACTCGCTGCTCAACACGATCGATCGCTGCGGCGACACGCCCTAAATCACGCTGCACGCTTCTCGGTAGCCAATCACGACCTCGTAACTCGTCGAGCATGGCACCACGGATGCGGATGGTTGCATAAGTGGAAAAAACCGCGCCCGAGTCGGTCTGATAGTCATCAACAGCTTTCAGCAAGCCGATTAACCCCACTTGAATAAGGTCATCAATTTCGATGTGCGAGGGAAGTTTTACCGCCAACTGACTGGCAATACGCTTCACCAGCGGTAAATGCTGGTTTACGAGGTGATCGGTCGGCTGACGCGAATGTACCTCGTATTCTGACAACATCGCTTCAGTGCCGAACCGCATGAGCTTGTTGACTCAATAATTGCTCGACGAAAAATCCGACGCCAGAGCTTTCACTTCGCGGGGCCTGTCGATTCAATCGCCGACCCGCATCGCGGATAGCAGTAGCAGCAGGCGAGCGAGGGTACGCACTCACCAGTGCGCGGCGCTCCTGTACCGCGCGCCGCAGGTACATATCGGTCGGTATCCCGCCCAAGTATCCAAGCTCCACGTCAAGGTATCGATCACAGACATTCGAAATGCGTTCAAATAACTGTTTGCCCTGCAGAGGATTGTCCACCTGATTTGCCAAAATTTCGAACCGGCGAATGTCTTTTTTGGCACGTAGTACCTTCATAAGTGCGTAGGCATCGGTCAACGAGGCTGGCTCATCACAAACCACTAGAACCGCAGACTGGCAGGCTGCCACAAAGGTTTGAACTGTCTGATCAATGCCAGCACCCGTATCAACGATCAACACATCGGGTGGCATAAGTTGATCGGAAAGTTGCCGGATCAATCGCTCCTGGTCGCTGCTTTGCATCTCGACCATTTTCGCGACACCTGAGGCAGCAGGAATTACTCGCAGGCCCTCGGGACCGTCAACTACGACATCGGCAAGTGTCTTTTCACCCGAGACAACGTCAGCAAGGGTGTACTTGGGTTGCATACCTAAGACGACATCAACGTTTGCTAGACCCAAATCGGCATCAAACAACATGACATCCAAGCCTTCCATTGACATCGAAACAGCCAAATTAACCGCAATATTGGTCTTACCAACACCGCCCTTACCACCTGTGACAGCGATCACTTGCATCGCATTTCCCCTACTAACCATCGATCGAACAACGCCCGGATAACACTGAGATAATCCAATCCTACTCGTATCGTAGCTCATGTGCTGCAACATGGTTATACCGCGACCTTAAGTTGTTGATTTTTGCGATCCAGATTGCGGCGCGCCAATCGTTTTGACTCGTTAATAAGGCCTTCAGACGTAATGCTGAGCAGGCCCTGATTTGACGGATCGGCAACGCCCGCGACCGGCAGTTCGCGCCTCGCCAGTAGGCCCAATACACCGCCTAAAGACGTTGCATCCTCCAGGCCTGTCAACACGGCACCTGCAATCGGAAGCTGCTCGGAATGATCAGCGACAAGCTCCAAATATTCGCTTTGTGCGGAACAGGGTAAAACGAGTAACGCCGTTAACCCGGCTCGCTGTTTAAGTAGTGCCGCCAAAGCGGGGTCTTGGGAACCTTGTGACGGAAGCAAATCCGGTGTCTCAATAAACACCTGCCGACAATGCTTTACTGTAGCCAAAGCCTTTTTGAGCGCATCGGCGTTTGGTGCCATCAAGCTAGAAATATCCCGCTCATGACAGTAGCGGCCTAATACCGATGAGGGATCCTCCAGCATACTGATGACCGCTACATCTCGTGGCTCGTACTGACTGAGTGCCACTTCTGCAAGTTGCTTAATGGCCAGCGCGCGATCAGTGCCGTTGGCACCCACGACTGCTTTCACTCGCAAACCCGCTTGCTCAGCATCGGTGAGCACCTCAATTCGAGCGGCGAGATTGGATATGGCATAACGCCAACCTTCATCTAGCTTGGTCTCTGCTGATACACCATCGATCAACTCACCAATCAGTACGCGATCAAGCCCCAATGTTGAAAGGCGTTGCTCGATCGTTGCTATGACTGGACGCTTGCCAGCACTGTCCTGCCACTGCCGCTGACCTAAGGCTGCATGCAGTGTTTCTCGCAAATCAGTCAGCTCGCGCTTAAGGTGCGCAAGCGCAATTTCATTTGTTGCATTTTCCGACGAGGATGCAGCCGGTGCAGCTTGCTCAATAGCCGATCTAACTGAGCCGCTTTCGAGCATGGCACAAATCTCAATCCCGTCAGCTGTACGCTTATTGGATAGAATAAGAGCCTCAGGGCCCATCACGTTACGCACCTGCTCTAAAGCGAGCCTGTTTGTTCGTCCGGTAAAGCGCTGTACGTTCATACTTTTTTCTCCAAAAGACGCCAATACTTTGACGTCGATACCGCTAAAACACGCGTTTCCATTAGCGTTTGCAATTACTGGGCCAACTTTTAGTTTTGGCCGCCAACCGTGGTAACCACTCGAATATTTTTATCGCCCGGGATTTCTTCATAGGCCAAAATGTAGAAGTTACTCATCCGCCCTCGAAGCAGCTTCGACAGGAAGCCACGAATGATTCCCGATACCAGCAGTACTGGGCTGGCTCCTTCAGCCTCCATCTTCCCGGCCGCCTCACCAATTCCCTTGACCATGGTGTCTAATAGGTTTGGCTCGATGACACCTTGGTTATTCTGAACAGCACTGCTCATCATCTGTTCGAGCTGAGGGTCAAGCACCATAACCGGCAGTTCTTGCGCGCCGCCTACGACCGATTGGAAGATCGATGGCCCAAGTGCCACCCTTACCTGAGCGACCAGTTCCTCAGGATTGTTCTCAAGACCACGGTGAATCGACAAGGTCTCGGCAATGGTGCGCATATCACGGATTGGCACACCCTCATCTAGCAAGCTGTGAACAACTCGTGTCACGTCAGCGAGCGACATGGTATTCGGCACTAGATTTTCAACCAGCTTGGGTGCCGTTTGCTTGAGCCTCTCAAGAAGCTGCTGCACATCGTCCTGACCAATCAGCTTGGCTGCATTGTTTTTCAGTAATTGGCTAAGGTGTGTCGCGATCACGGTGGAGCTATCTACGACCGTATAACCTGCTGTCTGCGCCGCATCGCGCTGCGACGGGTCAATCCATAGAGCGTCCAGACCAAACGTTGGATCCTTAGTCGCAATTCCATCCACGTGACCAAACACCTGACCAGGATTGATCGCCAGCTCGCGGTCGGGAATGACTTCACCCTCACCCATCGAAACACCGTGAATGCTGATGCGATATTTGTTGGGGCCTAGGTCAAGGTTGTCTCTGATGTGGACCGAGTCGACCAAGAATCCGAGTTCTTGTGACAGCTTCTTACGGACGCCTTTAATACGGCTTAAAAGGTCTCCACCCTGAGCTGCGTCTACCAAGGGTATTAGCCGATAACCCACTTCAAGGCCAATTTGATCTAGGCTCGATACGTCGTCCCAACTGAGCTCTGTCGATTTCGGCTGCAAGTCAACAGGCTCTGGTTTGGGGTCTACTAGCTCCGGCGTCAAAGCCGCTTGTGAACGGAGGTAACCTCCGACCGCTAACAAGGTCGCAATGGAGAGAAACACGACATTGGGCATGCCTGGAACGATGCCCATGGTGCCGATAATGCCGGCCGCCACGTACAGCACCTTAGGATTGTTCGTTAGCTGATTAGACACCTCAGCACTCATATCCTGCTCGCCGGAAATGCGGGTCACAATGATGGCGGTCGCGGTAGACAACAGCATCGAGGGAATCTGCGCTACCAGTCCATCGCCGATGGTCAAAAGCACGTAGTTTTGGGCTGCCTGTGATGCGTCGAGGTCGTGCTGTAACGTGCCAATCGCGAATCCACCCAGAATGTTGATGAACAAAATCAGGATGCCCGCTACCGCATCGCCCCGTACGAATTTGGAAGCACCGTCCATCGCACCGTAAAAATCAGATTCGCGCGTGACTCGCTCTCGACGCTCAAGCGCCTCGTCAGAGCTAATCAAGCCCGCGTTTAAATCTGCGTCGATCGCCATCTGCTTACCGGGCATCGCATCGAGGGTGAACCGCGCGGTCACTTCTGAAACGCGGGTGGCACCTTTCGTTACCACAACAAAGTTGATTACAACCAGAATGGTAAAGAGCACCAAACCCACGGCGTAGCTTCCACCCACCACAAATTCACCGAAGGCCTCGATAACGCGACCGGCCGAATCCGTACCCGTATGGCCGTTCAGCAATACGACGCGCGTCGATGCGACGTTGAGAGCAAGGCGCATCAGTGTCGCGAGTAACAGAACTGTTGGAAACACACCGAAGTCTAGGGGGCGCGTGGCGTAAACAGACGCCATCAACACCATAATGGACAGCGCAATACTTATCGTGAATAGGAAGTCCAACGCCGTCGCAGGCAAGGGTAAGACAATCATTGCCAACATCATCAGCATGACAGCCGGTGTCCCCAACCCGGTTAAAAAGTTACCGCGATTGGTGGGCTGATCCAGAACGAGAGTGCTCGTAGCCATGACCATTTATCTCCTAGTGATACTCTGCAAACTCGCTCGGCAACTCCACTGGAGCTGGGCGAGGAATGTAATCTGTGGGTGCGGACTTGCGCAGGTGATAGACGTAAGCAAGAACTCTTGCCACCGCGAGGAAGAGTGGACCCGGAATCTCGTCACCTATTTCAGTTGTGCCGTGTAAGGCACGCGCCAACGGTGGCTCTTCATAAATCGCCACATCGTGTTCAATTGCGATCGTTCTAATCTTCAGAGCAACCAAATCCTGGCCTTTAGCGACTACACGCGGTGCACCGGTGCCGTCCTTGTCGTACTTAAGGGCGACCGAGTAGTGCGTTGGGTTCGTAATGACCACATCGGCATCGGGTACGTCCTGCAGCATGCGCCGCTGGGACGCCTCACGCTGAAGCTGCCTTACCCGTGCTTTAACTTCGGGACGACCGTCGGTCTCTTTGCTCTCGTCTTTGACCTCTTGCTTCGTCATGCGCATCTGCTTGTTGTGACTCCATAGCTGGTAGGGCACATCAATAGCGGCAATCAGAACGAGTGTGGCCGATAATAAAACCAAGGCAATCATGATCATGCTGCCCGAGCGCGTTATACCTTCCATAACATCGAGCGTGATCAACGCCATGACGTCACGTTCCATGAATTTGTAGATAAGAACAGCGACACCGAGCACCAAGAAGAACTTGAGCAAGGCTTTCACGAGCTCAATCAGCCCTTTGGTGGAGAACACACGACCCAAGCCTTTAATGGGATCGAGCTTCTCGGCCTTGAAGGCAATGGCATCGGCGCTAAATAGGAGCCCGCCCATAACGGCCGGCCCGGCCAGCGCTGCAACAACCGTAATAGCAAGAAAGGGTGATATGAGCACAAAGGCGGACAACATGACCTGCATCAGGTGATTCGGCACCAACTCTGCCTGTCGAAGTACATCCCCGGTGGGACTCAACGCATCCGACAATAGAGCTATTAAGCCCGACATGGCCGGTCCACTTAACAACCACAGCGCAATCGCGCTGGCCAGCATGACCAATAGCGTATTCAGCTCGCGCGAGCGCGCAACCTGACCTTTCTTCCGCGCTTCGGTTAAGCGTTTGGCGGTCGGCTGTTCTGTGCGTTCTTGCCCCTGCTGCTCTTCTGCCATGCGCCCTCCTTAACCGAAAGCGCCAACGCCGCGCTGAAGCGACGAGCCGATGAGCTGTGTTAATGCCTCAATAAATCCAGGCATCACAAGGAACATGATGAACAATCCGGCGAGAATCGTTACCGGGAAGCCCACAGCGAAAATATTGAGCTGTGGCGCAGTCCGCGTGACAATGCCAAACGCGACGTTGATGAGTAACAAGGCCGTCAGTGCAGGTAATGCAAGAAGAATGCCGCCAGCAAAAACCATCGTTCCTAAGGCGACCACGGCTGACAAACTCGATACAGGCAGACCGGCCACCCCGATGGGGATGAGTTGATAGGACTCCACCACCGCGGCAATCAGAAGCAAATGGCCATCTAGAGCCAAGAAAAGAAGTGTTGCCAAGATCACATATAACTGCGAAACAACGGGTACTTGTACACCGTTCTGCGGATCCACCGCCATCGCAAAGCCGAGGCCCATCGTCATAGAGATCGCCTGACCCGCAAATACCGCGGCACCGAAGGCCATCTGAACAATAAAGCCCAATACCAGCCCGACACCGATCTCGCGAATGCCCATTAGAACGCCAGCGCCCGACAAAAGGTTCTCAACGGGAGGCGCGGGTAAAGACGGCGCTACGAGCGCAGCGATCAATACGGCGAACAGCGCACGTGTTCTCACATTGAAGCCTGCCGCGCTGAATACCGGTGCGACGGCCATCATGGCTGAAAGACGCAAAAAAGGCGCAGCGAACAATGTCATTGAGGCAAGAATCGTGTCGAAACTGAGCATGACCTATCCCACCAACCCCGGGATATCCATGAACAGGCGCTCAGAAAATGTGACAATAATTCTCAGCATCCATGGACCCACAACGAACAGCACGACAACCAGCGCGAGGAGCTTTGGAATAAAACTCAAGGTCATTTCCTGAATCTGTGTTGCGGCTTGAATCACACCAATAAACAAACCCACCGCAAGGGCGGCACCCAGCATGGGACCCGCGAGCAGTACCGCCAGCCATAAGGCCTGTCGGCCAATATCCAAAACGGTTTCAGGTCCCATTTCCGCTACACCGCAAAGCTACTGACAAGCGTTGCACTGATGAGCGACCAGCCGTCGATCAGCACAAACAGCATCAGCTTGAAGGGAAGCGAAATAATGATGGGCGACAGCATCATCATACCCATCGACATGAGGACCGCCGCCACGACCAAGTCAATGACAAGGAAGGGCACGAACAACAAAAAGCCAATCTGAAACGCGGTCTTCAACTCGCTGGTCAAAAATGACGGTAGCAGCACAAATAGGGGTACGTCCTCACGAGAGGCAAAAGCGCCGTAGCCACCCAGCTCAGCAAACATAGCCAAGTCGGACTCGCGTGTTTGAGCAAACATGAATTCCCTCAAAGGCACCTGGGCCATGTTGAGCGCCTCATCAAATGGCACATCACCGTCGAGAAACGGGCTTAGCGATTGGGACCACACCACGTCAATGACTGGCGACATGATGAACAGAGTAAGGAATAGCGATAAGCCCAAAATAATTTGATTGGATGGCGTTTGAGCCGTGCCAAGCGCCTGTCGAAGGATGGCCAGCACAATAAGAATTCGAGTGAACGCGGTCATGGTAATGAGCATTGCGGGGAGCAACGTCAATACAGTCATTACCATCAAAATCTGTATGCCAAGGGCATACTCGGTATCGCCGTTCGCCATCGGCGACGAGGTGACCAGCGGAATGGTCTGCGCCACTGCGTCCATTGGCAGCAGGATTCCGGCAACCGTTAACAGCGCTACGAGGCTTCTCATGACGAGGCCTCCGTCTTGCCCATCGCGACTTTCCACACATCGGAAAAACTAGGGGTGGTCGATGCCGAGGGCTCGACAACGGGCTCATCAAAAGCGTGGATCTTTCGAACATTCCCGGGTCCGACGCCAACTAAAATTTGTTCCTCACCGACTTGCAGCAGCACAACACGCTCGCGTTGACCCACGCCAACGCTTGATACAACGCGCATATTGCCGCTCATTTGGCTACTTACACCATTGAATCGGCGCAGCAATACAAGCACGCCAACTAAGAGCAAGATGACGACGACAAACGAGCCAATCACCTGAAGCAAGTAATCTCCAGTGAACAGGCTGCTTGGCGACACAGCAGGCACGGCCTCTTGCGCCACTGCTGGGACTGTCATCAAAGCGAACAATGCAAGTAGGAAACGCATGATCAGCCCAGCTGCTCTAAACGCTCTTTCGGACTAACGACATCAACTAGCCGTAAGCCGAACTTCCCGTCAGCCGAGACAACCTCACCTCGCGCTACCAGGGTGCCATTGATCATGATGTCCATTGGCTCGGTGACGCTTCGGTCGAACGACACGACGCTTCCGGGCGTCAGAGACAAGAGCTCTTTAATGGTCAAACTTTTGCGCCCCACTTCCACCGTCATCGTCACGGGGACATCCATCAACATATCGAGATCGATGTCGCCTACTGCGCCGGTCGGCGTATCCTCGAGCTCCGGGGGTACTGCGGTTGTTTCTTCTTCACTCATAACTCGCGCTCCTTAAAATTTGTAAATTGCATCGCCTTCAGTCCGTCATGCGCACCGTATCTGCCCTGTGCGACCGATCGACCGTTCAGCAGTAGCGACATCCCGTCAGGCTCTTCAATGGGAATGGTCATGCCGACTTTCATTGCAAGCAGGCTCTTTATCGTTGTCTCGATCGCATCGATAGAGCCACGGACTTCGACCGCCACATCGGGCAACGTTGCCCTCAACTGTGGCTCCCAAGTCGCCGCATCCGGGTTTTGAGGGATTTCCTTTTTTCGTGGAAGAAAGGCCTCGCTCTGGGCCTCGAGCTCCTCGAAAGGGACTAACAACTGAAGCGTGCTCTTGTGCTCATCACCCACTGCCAGCTCAAAGTGGAATACGGCAAAACCTGTATCACTGGGAATCAGCGAAAATCGGTCAGGGGTTACGTCTATGTAGAGATCACCCATTTGCAAGGGAAAGCGATCGACCCAAACTTCGGCCATGGTTCGCAGAAACTCCTTCGCAACACGCTCACCGATGCGCTGCTCGGAAGGCGTGACCTTGGAGGTGAGCTTTGGCGGAGTCACTGAGGCACCACCAAAATACTGATTCACCAAAAACGTCAGTGTTTCGCCGGGCACGAGCAGATGACACTCTTCATCAAAGGGGCCCATCTTCGTGCTAATCAGGCAGAGCCGATGCGGAAAAGCCGTTAACAGATCTTGTGCAACCGCGTAGGTTGAGGGCTGCGCGTCTACCGTCAGCTCAAGATCAAACGATGCGGCAAATGCCTTTTGAAGGGCCTCTGCATGGTTACTGTGGAGTCCATCGAGTTCCACCCACTTAGATAAAGTCAAAGACTCGCCAGCGCTGAAGTCGTGAATCCGAAACTCGCCGTCATCGAAACCACCATCTTCAGCGTGCTCGACGAGCGCCTCGATTTCCTCTTCGGTCAGAATTGCGTCGTTTTCGGAGTCTTCAGACACGGGAATTCCTACTGCGTGATGTACGCCGTGAAGTAAACATCCGCAACGCGATCCTCCGGCGTCGCACCGATAATTTCGTTGACACGCTGAAGTGTCTCTCGCCGAAGCGCTTCCCGACCCTCGTAACTTTCAACTTTTGAAAACTCCTGCTGATTGAAAAAAATCAGTAGACCGTTGCGGATTGCGGGTACGTCGTTTTCTACGGTCTTCATGTAGTCTTCATCATGCCCCACGAGCTGCACGGTCAACTGGAGGTGGCGCGTCGAGCCTCGGTGTGGCAATGCAACTAGGATTTCTCCCACTTCCGCGTAAAAACGTTCCTTCTTTGGATCGAAAACTCCCGGCATTGGCGTAAAAAGCATGGCTGCGCCTGAGGTCTCCTCGTCAGTTAACTCAGGCTCTTGTGATTCCTCCAGACCCAAACCCAACGCGGCCAAAATAGGCTGGCCAGTAAATGCACCAGCCCCATAGCCCAGGACCAGGCTTAGTAGCGCAGCCGCTGTAAGCACGACTGCTGAAAACCCAGATTTCACTTTTGTAGATTCTACGTCTTCACTCACAACACTCTCCTTTCACGGGTGTCGCAATGGATACTCTTCACGATACTTAATGCAAAGTGCAGACCAATGCAAAAAAATTTATTTAAAACAGTAAGTTAGGAACAAAAATAACGGAAGTCAAAAGCTTGACGCCGTTGAACCTAACTAAACGATAGCCCACGGCGAGGAGAGTACGAAATCAAGTTTTTATGACATCGATACACTGAGACCTGAGTCTCAGTCCAAGGAGCTTCCGAGTTAATGAGCGTCAGAAGTAAAGAAAGTAAGGATTAATGAGGGTCAGACGAAGCTCAGATGTAAGTATCGACCAAGCGGTCTGGGTCCATCTTTACCGATAGGACGGTAGTCGCAGAGACATCGTCGCTGTCAGGTGTTGCGGTTTCCCCGCGTGAACTGCCAGGACCCTTCTCGTCAGCACCAGCCTGAGGGTCACGCTGCTCAGAGACATCGCTATCAGAGAGCGATAAGCCGGCATTTTCCAGCATGTCGCGTAGCCGCGGTAATGCGGTCTCCACGGCCTGCCGCGCTTGAGACGTTTCAACCACGAAGGCCACGCGTGTCTCGTTACCCTCTGTGGAGACCGAAATACTCATTCGCCCCAGCTCAGCGGGATGCAAGTTGAGCTTTACCTCACCACCAGACTGACTCTTCAGTACGCGGATATGGGTCGCCATCTCACCTGCAAATTGTTGCTGCTCGGTGTTGGATAATTTGATACCTGTATCAAAGGAAGCTGTTTGCCTCGCGGTCAGATCAACCTTAGCAACAGTCGCGCTCGAGGCGACAGCCGCTCGGTCGGTTGCCGCCTCGAGGCGCGGATCCACCGAAGGTCTTTCGGTCGATTGGATCACTGGCAATCGCTCGGCCACACCGAGTAACTCCGCACTACGGACAACGCCTTCAGTGCGAGTGAGGCTATTGTCTGCGCCGACCACCTCCGGCGTTGCTACCGCCCCTGGATTTGCAGACGAAGTTGAAGGTGTCGTCGAGGTAACGGTCACAGCGTTATTAGGTGTTTCAGATAAGTGCCTCGCAAATTTGCGCCCAGCCTCGACCATGTTGAGTGTTATCTCAGTCGGCACTGCGTCACCATCCAAGCGGAATACAGTGCTTGCTGACATTCCCTGTGGGTCAGCCAAGTCGTTGGTCACAACTACTTGCGAAGGTATGGTTGAGCCGGTTAGGTCATTGATAGCCTCCTGAAAATTAGATGGGCTACCGCTCTCTTCACTTAATCCGCTGAGCGCTTCAACGACCCCTGCAGAATCCATTGAGCTGGCGGCTGTGTCTTGCGTACCCTTGGGTGCGTCTTGTCCCGGCTTCGTAATATCCATGGTGAAATCACCCATCATTAGCTCCGAATCGGCTGAAACAGTTATCTCATCAAGCCCAGAGTCAGTTAGCTCGTTCATAGAGGTCAGCTTTTTAAACCCGCCAGTAGTTGAGCCCAGGAGTGCCTCCATGGTCTCAGCAAACTGCTGCGTACCGCCATCGCCCCCTTGCGGAGTCGCCTTTGTTGGCTGTTCCGTCTTAAGACCGGCTGATAAAAATTCGGTGAGTGCTTTCATCATAAGTCAGACCCCTTCTTCTGCGACAAAGGCGAGCTTCTCGAAGAGCTGCTGCACGACAAAAAGGTCGTCCAGTGCGCGTTGCTCGCGCTTTTCATCTATAACTTGCTGCTCTCTTTTTCGCTGCTTGCGGAGTTTATCGATGGCCGTGAGGCGACGTTTGGCATCGATCCAGGACATCCGCTGTTGCTCTAGTGCAAGTTCCGCCTGCTGGATAGTAGATCGCTGCTTTCCAGCAATTTTGTCGAGCTCCGACAGAAAGTGTCGTGCCGCCTGAAGCTGATGGGTATCGGTCACGTTGCCACTATCACCCGTGGCCAAGCGGTGGTAATCCTGGCGGTAGTCGACGATTTGCTTTAGCTGACTCTCAGCAGAGGCCAACGCACCTTGAGCGCTAGACAGGCGAACCCCTGCCTCTTTTTCATGCCGTTCAGCCAGTCGCTGCACCACAGCTAATTGGTCTCTCGCCATTGGTTAGCCTCACGTAGCCTGCGGTAAGGGCATGCCACCGGATTGACCAGCTCGAAGCCCCGCGGGCTCAATGGTCTGGGTGACCTGCATGTCATTAGCGAGTCGCGATAGCTCAGAAACACCTTCTGGCATGCCTACACGCTCTGATAATGGTTGCTGAATGAAGTCTCTGATCATGTCCTGGCTTTGAATGGCCCGGTCAATGTTCGCGTCGGTACCCGAGCGATATGCGCCGACGGAAATCAGATCGTGATTGGCGCGGTACGTGGCAAATGACTCCTTGAGCAGTCGTGCATGCTTTTGCTGCTCCTCTGGCGTAATCAGGAGCATCGAGCGACTGATTGACGCCTCGATGTCTATCGCTGGGTAAACACCGGACTCAGCCATTGTTCGTGACAGGACAATGTGCCCGTCAAGAATGGCGCGCGCGGCATCTGCAATCGGATCCTGCAAGTCATCACCCTCGACTAAAACGGTGTAAACAGCGGTTATGGAACCGCGACCCACGTTGCCAGCGCGTTCAATTAGATTCGGCAGTGTCGAAAATACTGAAGGCGTGTATCCGCGAGACACTGGCGGCTCACCTGCGGCCAAGCCAATCTCGCGCTGCGCTTGCGCAAAGCGCGTCAGAGAATCCATCAACAGGAGAACGTTTTTTCCCTCGCTGCGGAAATGTTCAGCGATGGCGGTCGCCCGCCAACAACCTGCCACGCGCATCAGTGGCGAGGTATCCGCAGGGGTCGCGACTACTACGGAACGCTTAAGCCCCTCAGGACCCAAACTCTCCTCAACAAACTCGCGTACTTCCCGGCCACGTTCTCCGACAAGGCCCACAACAACCACATCGGCCTCGGTAAAGCGCGTCATCATGCCGAGCAAGGTACTTTTGCCAACACCCGAGCCTGCAAAGAGACCCATGCGCTGCCCCTTGCCGATGGTTAATAGGGTATTGATGGCTCTTACACCGACATCCAGTGGCTGCGTAATACTGCTGCGCTCCATGGGGCTGATGGCATCGCCTCGTAAAGGAACCGCATCCCCAGTACTCATCGGCAGCCCATCTAGTGGTCGACCGGCTCCATCAATAATCCGACCCAGCAAGTGGTCACCAACCGATACCGATTCGCTATCACCCAAGACAGTAACCGCCGCACCCGGTGTCAATCCAGTACCGGCGCCCTCACACATCAGTACGAGTCGCTCGCCTTCAAAGCCGACGACTTCTGCCACAATGCCCTGTCGAGGGCCGGTCTCGATCCAGCACCGAGACCCAATGCTCGCTCGCAGGCCACTGACCTCTAAACGCATACCTGATAGGCGCGTTAACCTGCCAGTCGTCACGGGATCGGGAATGCTGAGTCCCACGTTCATTGGGGCGATCCGCGAGTTAATTCGCGAGAACTGTGATGCCTGATAGGACGCCGTATTACTCATTGTCACCATCACTGACGAATCGTTTGGCGATTTCTCGGATGCGATCGGGGTCTAACGCATCTTTCTGCTCCTGGCTCGATGAAGGACCAGGTGTTACCCCAGCCAACTGTTCAATCAACGTTTGCATGCGCCCCTCAATCGTGGCGTCAACCAACGCGTGACCTCGCTCGATACGGCATCCACCACGTAGCATTGAGGGGTCGACCACCAGCTCTGCTGTCAGCCGCTGCGCCGCCAAAAGATCTTCAACCAGCGCTTTATCTGCTGGACTCAAAGTGATTGTGATAGGCGCCTGACACTCGGCCAGAGTTGAAAGTCCAGCTTCTAGGGTGTTTTGAATCAAAGCTTCGTCGAGCGGCAACTCTTTCGCCAAGATTGTCCTGACCATAGCGGTAACAAGAGATAGTAAGTGCTCACTTACTAAATTATCTTGATCAGATATCGGTGTTTGCATTGAGGCCCAAAGCGCCGCAAGCTCGCTTGCTGTTTGCTCAGCTTGCTTTCGTGCCTCAGCCTGACCCTGTGCAAAACCTTCGTCGTAGCCCTTACGTCGCGCTTGCTCAGCAATCGCCTCAAGGCCTTTCGCATCTGACCGGATCGAGGTGAGGACGCGAGGCTGCCATCGTTCCGGCGCTGCTTCAGACATAGTCCTTTGCCGCCTTGCCGATCATAAGCGTACCCTCCTCTGCAAGCCTCAATGCAGTTTTAACAATGTCCTTTTGTGCGGACTCCACATCAGCCAACTTAACCGGACCGGAGGCTTCCATATCCTCGCGCAGAATGTCTGCTGCACGCTCAGACATATTATTAAAGAAGCGCTCAGTGAGCTCCTCGTCAACACCTTTTAGTGCGACAAGGAGCTTTTCTTGATCTATATCTCGCACCAGCGTCTGAAATCCACGATCGTCAAGCTTCATGAGGCTATCGAAGACAAACATCTTCTCCTTGACATCGTCGCTTAACTCCTCGTCGGCCTCCGTAAGCGCCTCGAGCATCTCTTTCTCCAATTCACTGTCTGTCGCATTCAAAATAGACGCTAGATTGTCGGGGCCCATGACCTTACGAGGGGGTATGCGCTGCAGTTTGCCAAGCTGGCTTTCAAGTACGCGATCGAGCTCTTCCATCGCGCGCGAATCGAGCTCTTCCATACGCGCAATACGGAGAATCACATCCTTTTTCAAGTCGTCGGGAAGCATCTCCAGTACCTTCGCCGCCTGCTCATCATAGAGCTGGGTCAGAACGGTCGCGGCGATCTGCGGATGCTCCTCCTCGAGGACCTCCGCAATTGCCTTTGGCGCCATCCACTGGAGCGCTTCAACACCATTGTGCTCATCCGGTTTCTCGAGCACCTGAGATAAAATATTTTGTGCTTTATCCTGCCCTAGCGCGGATGTCATCACGCGGCGGGTGAAATCGGGCGCCTCAAGTCCAAGGGGATTAATTTCCGCAGAGTCTATATGGAATTCAGCGAGCACGTCCTCCACCTGACTATTGGTCAGCTTAGAAATGGTCGCCATGGCCTCACCCACCTGCTGGACCTCTTTGGCGCTCATGTGTCGCATGACCTCGGTGGCCGCCTCCTCACCGACGCCCAACAAGAAAATGGCGGCGCGCTGCGCGCCGCTTAAGTTTGTTTCATTAGCCATCTGCTGCTATCCAATTTTTGACCACGTAAGCGGCGCGTACCGGCTGCTCTACGGCGGTATTGCGGGCCATCGCGACGCTCTGCTGGTAATTACGCCTTGGTGGCGGTGGCACGTCTCCCGGACCACTCAATGCTGCTGGTTGGCTTGCCGCCGTCGCCTCCGCCATTGCGTTCTCGAGGCGCAAGTCAGTCTGCGGCACGGGTGGCGTATAGCTCGTAGAATAGCGAATCATGGGGCGGAGCACGGTAAAGATGAGGGCAAGGACCGCGAGCGCTGCGAGCAAGCCTCGGCCCAACTCCCACACCCACGCTTGCTCAAAGAGACCAGGCTCAGGGATGGGTTCAATGGGATCAGGAGCAATGAACGGCGAATTGATAATCTGCACGGTGTCACCACGCTCTGCAGAGAAGCCAATGGCCTCGCGCACCAGCGCCGTAATCTGGTCGATGCGCGCCTGATCAAGCGCTATCCGCTCACCGTTATCATCGAGAACATAGTCGACCACGACGGCGACCGAGAGCTTTTGGATCGTGCCCGGCACGCGGCGCGTGTGGGAGATCGTCTTGTTAACCTCGTAATTGCGTGTTTCTTTAGTGCTCTCCCGGTCTGGAATGTTATCAACCGGTGCTGCAGGATCCTGATTGACTGCCAATGCACCCTGCTGGGGTGGCTGAGCCACCAGAGCCCCAGGCGCTTGTCCAGCGCCCACGCCACGATTCGTAATGTCCTGAGTTGTCTGCTCCGAACGCAGGACTGTCGTCGGATCGTAAATTTCGTTGGTGCTCTCGATTCGCGTGAAGTCCATGTCCGCAGTCACCTGCGCACGAACCGCACCGACACCTAAAATAGGCTCCAAAATGGCCATAATTCGGTCATTCAGAGAATTCTCGAATTGCTGCGCTAAACGGAATTGCTCGGCCGTGTAACCAAAATCCGAATCTTCACCTTGGCTCGACAGAAGCTTACCAGCCTGGTCGACCACAGATACACGGTCCGAGTCTAGATTAGGAATGCTCGAAGCCACCAAGTGAATGATGCCTGACAGTTGGCGTTCACTGAGACGCACACCGGGTAATAGGCTGACCATTACGGACGCTGATGGCTCATTGCCGCGGCGCATAAACGCCGATTGCTTGGCAATGGCCAAGTGGACGCGGGCACCCGATACAGAATCCATCGCTGAAATAGTTCTCGCCAGTTCGGCTTCAACCGCCCGGTGATAACGAGCCTGCTCCATAAAGCTAGAGAGTCCCATCTGCTGCTCTTCGTATAGCGACTCAAAACCAATACCGCCGCCGTTTCGTGGAAAGCCCTCACTGGCCAGCGCCATGCGTGCTTGCAGTACGTCGTCATACGGCACTTCCAACAGCCCCGTTCCCGGCTCCATGCGGTATTTGATACCACTGGTTTGCAACACGCTAATGGCCGTCGCGCTGTCAGCCGGTGACATGGCACCGTAAACCGGCTCGTAAGAAGGGGTGCTTGCCCAGTTAACCACGCCAATCGCGAGCGCGATACTTGCGGCAAAACCGGCCAGTAGCGAAACCTGGCGGGTAACGGGCTGAGCAGCAAAGCCACTCACTCGATCTAAAACGGGATTATCAGCCATACGAATTTATTCCTTAGACCGGCATGTTCATGACTTCTTGATACGCATTTAGCAGTTTATTGCGCACCTCTGTCATTCCTGTGAATTGAAGGCTCGCCTTTTGCGCGGTAATCATCACCTCCGCCAACGACACCGAAGGATCGCCTCTCTCAAATGCAGCCGTCAGTGCTTTTGACTCTTGCATCGAGCTGTTTACGTCCGCTACCGATTGCGTCAGCAGATTTTGAAACTGAGCGCCGGAAACTGCTTCGGTTCCCTGAGCTAAGCCAGTGCCCTGCCCTTGTGCCAGCGCTTGCACGCTCCGCATCTGGGCTAAGACTTGATTGATTGCTACATCGCTCATTGCAATTTAATACCTCATTTCTTGCGCGCCAAACGCGGCACACACTTTCCTCATCGAAAGTAATGCTAACGATGTGCCAATAGAAATTTAGTTATTAAATTCAGCAAGTTACGATTTACTTACTAGCAGAGTGTCGGAATTCTGACGAATCAGCTTCCTGCGAAATGCCGTATTTACGCATTTTCTCGACGAGCGTGGTGCGCTGTAAAGTAAGGAGCTTAGCGGCATGTGCATTTACCCAGCCCGTTTGTTCAAGCGCAGAGATAATCAGCGCGCGCTCGGTATCCGCCATGTGCTGCTTGAGGTCAATGGGCTCATCGATGTGCGACGGCGTCGGTGGTGCGACGGGTGAGGTGGGCGCGGGCGCGAAGAGCGCCGATAGATCCTCGGGCTCATCCTCCGGCAACTGATCGACCAGCGGTTCAACGTTGTCAGGGCGATCTGCAATGACAAGGTCCGTGCTCTGGTATTTTGCTGGGAGATCTGAGGCGAAGACAGCTTGATCGGTGTGAAGAATGATCAAGCGCTCGATCAAATTGCCCAGCTCGCGAACATTGCCCGGCCAGCTATAAAGACGCAGGTGCTGCATGGTGTCGGATTCCAACCGGATAATGCCGCGGCCCTGCTCAGCAAAGCTATCAATGAAGCGCTGCGCCAAACCTGCAATGTCCGCAGTGCGATCACGAAGTGGGGGTACATCGAGTGGAAACACATTGAGACGGTAGTACAAGTCCATACGGAACTTACCGTCCTCAACATGCTGCTCGAGGTGTTGGTGTGTTGCCGCAATGACCCGGACGTTGCACTTGATGGCTTTGCCGCCGCCCACACGCTCAAAGGTTCGCTCCTGCAAAACGCGAAGTAGCTTGACCTGCATCTCGTAAGGCATGTCACCTATTTCGTCTAGGAACAGTGTGCCACCCTCGGCGAGCTCAAACCGCCCCTTTCGGGCGGATACAGCACCCGTGAAGGCGCCCTTCTCGTGCCCAAAGAGCTCGCTCTCTAGCAGTTCACCAGGAATAGCACCGCAGTTCACCGGCACAAACGGCCCGTTAGCTCGCTCTGAGCAGTCGTGAACTAAGCGGGCGATGACTTCCTTACCCGTGCCGGACTCACCCTGAAGTAAGACCGTGGCTTCAGTAGGGGCAACTTTGATAACAAGGGAGCGCACGTCTTGAATGGCGTCGCTAACACCCACCAAGCGTCTATCGAGGTGTTTAAGATGGCGCTGAGCTGTGGTGTTCTTGGCCGTCACGGTTGCGTGTCGCTTTTCCTAGATTAATCCACATCCGGCGTCCCCGGATGAGTAACACTATCAAGCTAGCAAAGCAGATGGAAGGGCGCGCCAACTATTTGACACAAGCGTGGCGCAGATCACGCTTTTTTAAACAAGAAGTAGGATTAAAAGCACTGAAGTTTGATTGATTCAGTCGATATCAAGGTAATGCGCAACGGCCTGGTGCTTTTTACGATCATCGCCGTGTTTCACTGACGCATTCGCTTTTGCCGCGTTTAGCAAAGCCACCAGCTCCTCATTCATATGAAGCATGATTGCCAGTGCTTCAGAGAAAATCTCACTGTTTTCAGCGCTAACCGGCTCAGAGAAACACTGCTTTACCAGCTGGCTCCGCTTGTTTTCCATTGCTGCCACCAAGGTCCAGTCCCCAGAGCGCGCAGCATCAAGCATGCGTGATGTGCGGGTTAGTACATTCGCCATCAACGCACATTGACCTCGTCTTGCCAGTAACGCTTCTAAGCAGCGTTCGGTTACCGCAGATCCCATGATGGCTTACCCCTGGTTTTTGGTGGACTCAACCCAGCCAGCACGCACTTCCATGAGTAGCGACGCCACCTCGTCCAATATCGAAAGGTCACTTTTACGATTGGCATCAAACAATTGCCGAACGATATAGTCGTATAAAGACTCTAGGTTTTTGGACAAGTCACCCCCGTTATCGTGATCGAGATAAGCATCTAAACTCGCGACGATATCGATTATTTTACCGATCGTTTCACCTTGTTCCGCGACTTCACCACGTTCCATGTGATAGCGCGCCGTGTTGATACGTTCCAACGCGCCATTAAGCAACATGGTAATGAGTTGAACTGGCGACGCAGAATCCACATTTGACTGGTTCCTTGTGCCCAGATAAGTACTCATAGCTTGCTTTGTATTCATACCTTTATACTCCACGAATCAGTCTCTTCTCGGCTCCATGGCCTTGAATTGCTGGGTTAAAAAATTTCCAGTCGTTTCAATCTCAGCTAACAAGCTATCCATAGCATTTAGCTCCCGATAGTAGCGGTCTTCCAATGACTGCATCCTTTTGTCTAGATCGGCTCGATCATCCGCGATCGAGGCAAGTCGATCATTAATCCCACTTGTTCGAGA
>CAJWQE010000047.1 GCA_913045375.1 uncultured Halieaceae bacterium
CTCGCCGGTGGTAATGCCGGGGGCGCGCACGAGGAAAATCGATTGGAAAGACGAGATACCGTAGCCGCAAAAAGCGGCAATGGTGGCGCCTGCTGTCATCAACCAGAAGGCAGGTTTTGTTATTAATTCCCGAATGGCTTCACGCAGTTCGACACGCTCTTTTGGTTTCGTACCCGCGGGGTCTGTGAAGCCGCGAGGTGGTTCCTTGACCGTCATCTTGAAGATAGCGGCGATGAGCAGACCGGGTAAGCCAACGACAAAAAATGCTGTCCGCCAATCGAAGGCATCGGTGACCCAGCCACCAATCAGGTTGGCAAACATCCCGCCCAGCGTAACGCCCATGGCGTAGACACCGAGCGCCTGCGAGCGCTCACGTGGTGTGAAGTAGTCGGCAATGAGCGAGTTGGCGGGTGGCGTGCACCCGGCCTCACCAACACCAACCCCAACGCGGCACATCAGTAGGACCCAGAACGCTCCGATAGTGATTGAACCGATGGTAACTTCCGTTGAGAGGCCGCACAGTGCAGTCATGAGAGACCAAAGGGCGATACAGACAGTCATGATCCACACACGGTGTCCGGTGTCGGCGAGTCGAGCCAAGGGGATACCGACAATTGTGTAAAGCAGAGCAAAGCCAAAGCCGGTAAGTAAGCCGAACTGGGTGTCTGAAATCCCGAGCTCCGGTACCAAGTCAGGACCCACCACCGCAAGGAGTCCGCGATCGACAAAGTTCAAAATGTAAATGAGAGTCAGGGCGGAGAGAACGTAGGTTCGATAGGACTTGCTGCCGTAACCTGTGTTTTCAGTCTGTGGCTCCTGTGCATCGGATTTAGATACTGCTGTCATTACAGAATTTCCCTGGAGAAATTAGCGTTAATTATTGTTTTTGTAGACCAGACTTAGCTGATGGTACACGTCCACCACCGTCCGAAACATAATCGATTCTGCAATCAGTATGCGCACACATAGAGGGGGAAGTCACCTCTTGGTGATACCCAATTTATTAAAACATTAGGCAGAGAACTGAGCTCTGCCTTAGAGGCTTCGACTTCCCGTATTGAAGATTGCTGTCTCGATTAATCAATGGGTGCTGCGACGTGCAGTACGTTATTCTCCTGCGCCCACTCGTTTATTTGGCTTAATTCGCTTTCTGTTATGGCCACCAACTGGGCCTTTGCAATAAGCCATTGCTCTCTGAGATCCGATAGGCGTTGCAGCGACCCCTCGGAGACAGGTGCGCCGGCGCGATCGATCACGTCAAACACGTGCCGGATATGCACATCTAACATGGGCGGCATACTGTCCTCGTCCTCGTAGGTCTTATAGCCGGTTTGTGTCACGAGATTTTCCCAGGTATTTAGTTTGTTGACCGCTTTTTCGGAAAGCGCTTTTAGGGCGGCGTTATTCCCGCTATCAAGCACAAGCGCTTCGATGCGAGCTCTTGCGATTCGCGCATTATCAAGCGCCTCTAACAACTCGTTAAGCATCGTCGCTGCTTCAGATCGTTTCGCATCTAAAAAGAGGTAGTCCTCGGGACTCGCATCAACTCGGGGGTCTGCGGACAGGGCAAAGCTAGCTGAGTCGGAGTGATCGCCAATACGCACCGATACCGAGTACTGCCCTGGCGTTACCGTTGGTCCACTGAAACCCGCGAATAGTCGAATATCGTCAATGCACGTCAGGCCCTCTTTGCGCATATCCCAAGTCCATTGGTTGAGTCCTGGTTTCATCGGTGGGTATTTCATGCTGAAGGCCAATCGGGGTGTCATATTGCCCATAACGCAGCGGTCAAAGTCGCGCTCCTCGCTTGAGTACGTCCTCACCACCGTACCGTCAGTATCTCGGATATCAATCGAGAGAGGACCCTCAAATTCCTCTGCAAGGAAATAAGAAAACACGACACCGGATGGAGGATTCTTACCCTCGTTTGCCGCAGTTCGTCCGCCCCAGCGCATGAGTGAGGAAGGCTTCGGCTTAAAGACATGCAGTCTCTTCTCTGACAGATTTACATTGAGTTGGCGGATGACCGTGAGCTCATCGAGCGCCCAAAACCCACGACCTTGCGTAGCCGCGATCAGTGTGTTTTGCCGAACCCTTAGGTCCGTGATGGGCACGGTGGGGAAATTCATGTTCAGTGATTGCCAGTGATCGCCGTCGTCAAAAGAGACAAACAGCCCGCCTTCGGAGCCGGCGTACAAAAGACCCTCTCGTTCGGGATCGGCGCGGACCACGCGCACAAAGTTGTCATCGGGCAAGTCGCTATCGAGTCTCATCCAGCGCTTACCAAAGTCTGTCAATTTGTAGATGTAGGGCTCGAAGTCATTCATTTTGTAGCCGGCGACCGCAATGTAGGCAACGCCCGGTTCGTGTGGACTGACTTCGATGGCGTTAATTTGAGCGCCCTTCAAATTCCGCGGTGTTACATCTACCCATGAATCGCCGCCGTTCCGCGTGATTTGCAGCCGACCGTCGTCCGTTGCCACCCAAATAACTCCGGCTGTGTGGGTTGATTCGGCAATGTAAAAAATTGTGCCGTAGAACTCAGCGCCCACGTTCTCTGGTGTCAGTGGACCACCGTTTAATCCCTGTTTGGATTTATCGTTGAAGGTTAAGTCGGGACTGATTTCGGTCCAGGTCACCCCACGATTGTCACTGCGGAGTAGTTTTTGCGTGCCGTAGTAAAGGATTTCAGGATTGTGCGGCGATGCCACCACCGGCGCATTCCAGTTTGTGCGGTATTTCAGGTCTTTCGACTGCTGTCCGAAAACGTACTCGGGATAGGGTTTTATCGGGCGAGTACGCTTATTGACGTCGTCATATTCGGTCAGAGTGCCATTAATCGTGGTTGCGTAAATGAGCCGTGGGTTTTCGGGGTCGAAAGCAATGTGTGCGCTCTCGCCACCACCCACTGGGAAGTAGTCCTCGTGCCCAATACCGCCGCCGAACGTCCGGCTGGGAATGGACACCGTGGAGTTGTCTTGCTGGCCAGCATACAGTCGGAAGGGTACCTGGTTGTCGGTAATGACCCGATAAAACTGAGCGGTGGGCTGATTCATGATGCTGGACCATGATGCGCCACCGTCGAAGGTGACAGTTGCTCCTCCATCATTACCGTTAATGAAGTTTGCGCTGTTCTTTGGGTTGAACCACATGTCGTGGTGATCGCCGTGGGGCGCCGATCGTGTTTCAAAGGTTTTACCGCCATCAATCGATTTCATGAGTGGTGCGTTAAGTACCCAGACGGTATCTGCGTTTTGTGGGTCTGCTTTGATGTGGATGTAATACCAAGCACGAGACCAAATGATTCGCTCGTTGTTCAGCAGAGACCAAGTTTCGCCATAGTCATCACTGCGCCACAACCCACCTTTGTCAATCTCGGCTTCAACAATGGCGTAGACACGGTTGGGGCTACTGGCAGATACATCGACTCCTGTTTTACCGATGAGCTGGGGAAGTCCGCCACCCAATTTCTTCCAGCTATCTCCCCCGTCCGTGGTTTTATAAAGCCCACCTGACGTGCCACCTGACTTGATGAACCAGGGGGTTCGACCGTGCTCCCACATCGACGCATACATGATTCGAGGGTTGGTAGGATCCATGGAAAGGTCTGTGGCGCCGGTCTCGTCGTCAATCCGCAGAATCGGCTCCCAGGTATCCCCTCCATCTGTCGATCGATACACGCCGCGCTCGTCGCTGGGGCCCCAGATTTGACCCTGCACTGCCACATAAACAAGGTCGGGATCGGTCGGGTGCACAATGACCCGGGCAATTTGACCAGCGTTTTTGAGCCCGATGTGCTTCCAAGTTTTCCCAGCGTCGGTCGACTTGTACATGCCGTCGCCGTGGCTGGTCGTTACCCCACGAATCGGAGCCTCACCTGTACCAACGTAGACAATATTTTCATCTGATTCGGCCACCGCGATGGCGCCAATGGTACCAACGCCGAAGTAGCCGTCTGACACGTTACTCCAAGAGTTTCCAGCGTTACTGGTCTTCCATACGCCCCCGCCGGTGGCTCCCATGTAGTAGGTTCGTTCGTCACTAAGCACACCCGTCACCGCAGTGACACGTCCACCTCGCCAGGGTCCAATCTCTCGCCATTCGAGACCCTCATAAAGTGCAGCATCGATGACATCCTTGGCCTGAGAGGGTGCTGCCAACGTTGAACCAAGGAGCAGCATTAAAAACAGTTGGAGTTTTAACTTTCGCACAATGACCCCTAATCACATCAAAATGACGATTGCTTTTTCTTCAGTCCTCTCAATCTAACGTATCACTCGCTAATGACAAGCGTGGCGGTTGGCGCCTTGCGAAGTCGGGCTATCAATGTGTGAATCGACTAATAAGTCGTAGCTACCTGGTAGGGGTGACGGTAGATCGAATCTTCATTACCCCGTTTTCTGTTTTAGGGATCCAGCGTTTGAACGTAGGTGGTTTGGGGGTATCGTAGAGTAAACGAAGATAGGGTGATCTCATGGCTGTCGGCTCAATCAGGAAGCTTTTAATAGGCCCACAAAGTGAATAGGCATTAATTAGAGCAACTGCCATTCCCGTTCTTCCGAGTCAGCTGGAATGTAACAGACAGGTCACAAGCAGGCGCGCTCTTTTATCGTTTTGGTGACCCTTTTCCTGAGACTGCCACCACGACGAAATGTGTCCCATGTGGATCAGCGACAGGCTGGATTTTCCGGTACCTTAAGGTAATTAAATGCTCGACATTTGAACTCGCATTCACGAAGGTGCCAGATAATCAACGATATTGAATTATTCAACGTGGGGGATTGCGTCGGGTCGCACTGATCCCTACGTTACTTCCAGAGGAGGAGTTCGATCACAAGGACTCATGGGGGACTTGGATTGGCATACGAGATCGCAAAATTCCTTCACATCACCGGCGTGGTCATGCTGATGGGTAACATCACAGTCACAGCCATCTGGAAGTATTTTGCGGATCGCACGGGTAACGCCGAGGTGCTTGGCTTTGCCCAAAAGCTAGTCACCTATACCGACTGGTCAATGACGGTATGGGGTGTTTTGCTCTTAATGGGCGGTGGCTACGCCATGGTATTCCTCGTTAACTGGCCGCTCACCCTCCATTGGCTGCTCTGGAGCCAGATTCTCTTTGTTGTCGCGGGGCTGATTTGGTTGTTAATTCTCGTGCCTATTCAAATAAAGCAAGCAAGGTTGGCGAGGGCGTTTGCAGGCTTGGACGTTGGCGACGAATATCGTCAGCTTTCTCGTCAGTGGCTGATGTGGGGGTTGATCAGTACGGTGCCGTTGGTCATGGCGACGTGGTTCATGATTGCCAAGCCAGCCAGCGGATTGTAGTACCCCCCTGAGTCAAGTCCGCCCGACTTATGTCAATGCAATATCACATTGAGTCGCACTCGACTCGGCAGTAGTTGCGTATGTATCGCAGTACTCTTAGGTGGACCCGCGGCGCGCAAGCGCCTTGTTTCCATAGATCTTCAAGGCAGCCATGTTCGAACTCAAACATATTGACAAGTCATTCCGTGACCGCGACGACGTCATTCACGTCGCCCGGGATTTGTCATGGTGTCTAGGGCGAGGCGAAAGTGTCGCTCTCATGGGAGAAAGCGGCGCCGGCAAAACCACCTTGATGAATATTATCGCAGGCCTCGATTCGGTCGACGAGGGCGAGGTATGGGTCGATGGTGTGCACATCGCAGAGCTCAGTCACTCAGAGCTTACCGCGTTTCGACGAGACCACATTGGACTGATCTTTCAGAAGTTTCACTTAGTACCCTCGTTATCCGCCTGGGATAACGCGGCGCTGCAGGCTCGGCTAGCAGGTGTCTTCGATAATCGTTTTGCGAGCAACCTATTTGATACGTTGGGCATCGATCACCTGGCGCATCGACGCCCTAGCCAGCTTTCAGGCGGACAACAACAGCGTGTTGCAATCGCAAGGGCGCTGATGCACCGACCCAAATTGGTCTTGGCAGATGAGCCCACGGGCAACCTAGATGAAGCGACCAGTAACGCAGTCATTGATCTTTTGGTTACTGCTGCGTCAGACGTGGGCGCAACGCTTGTGGTAGTGACGCACAGTTCAGCGATCGCGAATCATTTGAGTCATGTTATGCGCTTAGGGTCCGGCGCTTTGACACCTGTCTGATGACTCGCGCTACGTTGGTAACTTTGGCGACTACGCTCGCCTTTTATCGCCAAAGTCCGCTGCAAGGGCTCTTCGTATTGACCGGACTGGTGTTGGGCTGCGGGCTCTACACAGCCGTTGCTCAGATTAATGCGAGCGCGAAAGCGAGTTACGCGCAAGCCGACGAGATTTTGGGGGCATCGGCGCAGTGGCGGATTACAGATCGGATCAGTACTGATGTTGCCGTTAACGATTATATTCGGCTTCGGCGCGCAGGCTTTACCAACGTGTATCCCGTGATAGAAAAGCGATTAGCTAGCCGTGATGGGGCGCTTATTTCGATCATAGCAACCGACTTGTTGGCATTACCGCTGACGGGAGTGGACGGTGCTAGCGCCGACGATAGCTCTTTTGGTGAGAGAGACTCTGATGAAGGTCCTTTTGGCGAGAGCCCTTTTGGCAGTAGCGGCTGGAGTCGCTTGACCCAATCCCCATATGAAGCATGGATCCCCGCTCAGACGGCCGAGCGCCTTGGTGTGACGGAGGGTCAACAAATCCAGCTACGAGAGGGTACGGTGTTGCCGCCTGCGGTCATCAGGTCCCAGCCGCAGCAGCGCGATCAAATATTCATCGACTTGGGGGCCGCGCTCTCGATATTTGAGACTGACAGGGTGTCTTACCTGGCGGCGCCCCCGTTAACGCCTAGTGAGCAGGACCGGTTTATTGATCAATTTGGCGATCGCCTAGTGCTCTCTAATCAATCCGAGGCGCTGGACCTCACTCAGTTGACCCAAAGCTTGCATACCAACCTCACTGCCTTGGGGCTCTTGTCGTTTGTCGTGGGCACATTTATTGTCTTCAACGCGGTAAATTTTTCGTTGCATGCACGACAACACACCTTGCGCGTGTTACGAGATCTGGGTGCCATGAGACAATCGGTCATTGCGGCGATTGCAATCGAATCGCTTATTTGGGCGGTGACCGGCGCGCTACTCGGGACGCTTCTCGCACAACCCTTGAGTGCGGCTTTGATGCCCGCCGTAGCGGCGACCATGCAAAATATTTATGGGGCTTCGGTGTCCAGCCTTCCTGTGTTCAACGCAGGTTTGTTCTGGGAAGCCCTGTTACTCGCGCTTGCGGGATTGACGCTAGCGCTTGTCGTACCGCTATTAAGGGCAACGGTGGTTCGTTCCGAAGACTCGAGCACAAAGGCGGAAGCCCTTCTGTCTAAGCGAGATATAGCCTCGGCTGGTGTCGGTATATCACTACTTGTTATTACTTACCTTGGGTATCCGATGGCGACGTCGGTAGTGCAAGGCTTTGCGCTTCTGGCTATGGTTTTATTTGCGGGGATCGCACTGCTGCCCGTGGCCATACTATTGCTGGCGGCGCTGGGCAGAGCAGGTCTGCAGCATCATTGGCTAGCGCGCTGGGCCTTTGCAGACGTGAGCCTACAGTTCCCGCATTTGCGGTTGGCGATGATGGCCTTGTTATTGACTCTCATCGCGAATATCGGTGTTACCTCTTTGGTGGGCAGTTTTCGGCTAGCGCTCACCGACTGGCTCGAGACCCGTTTATCGGCCGATTTTTATGTGACCGCCGGGGTCATTAATGCTGACACCATCGCAGGTGAAGCATGGGTTCGTTCGGCTCACCGACGCGTGGTTGCCGAGACGTCGTTTGCGGGTCGGACCATGACGGTTGTCGGTGTGGACGTCGGTGCGCCCGACTTCGGACCTGCAAACGTGATTGACGGTGCGCCCAATTCTTTTATCGACTGGTCCCTGGGTAGCGGTAAGATTGAGCGCGTATTTGCTAACGAGCAGCTAAGGTACCTTGCTGGCATCAAGGTGGGCGATACCATCGCGTTGGAGACCGAACTCGGTGCGCGATTGTTCGAGGTGCTTGGTTTTTTCCACGATTATGGGAACGTCAATTTCTCGCTCCATTTGCCTAGTCACCGTTTTAATAAACTCTATTCAAGTGCAAAGCCGCAAGGTTGGGGGCTTTGGATAGCAGATGATGAGCATGACGCTGCGGAGTTGGGGTTATCAGAACTCGGGCTTGAGCCAACCCAATGGGTTTCACAAGGAGAGGTGCTGGCATTATCGCTAGCCATTTTTGATCGTACATTTGCGATTACTCGCGCCTTGAACACGCTGACATTACTGGTGGCCGCCGTCGCTATCTTTACGTCACTGCTCGCGGTCTATCAATTTAGACGCCCGGAGTATGCATTGTGGCGGTCTTTGGGCATGAGTTGGTCGGCCTTTTTCGCGGTGTCCGGGTTTCCGGTTGTTTTGATGACGATTGTGGTAATGGCGCTGGCATTGCCGTTGGGTGTTGCGCTTTCGTGGCTCCTGATCCACAAGATCAATGTGATTTCATTCGGCTGGACGATGCCTGTAATAGTAGCGAGAGAGCCCATTATCTTTTTGTTTTCTATCGTCGTTGTGGTGGTAGTGGCCGCCTTTCTTTTAGCGTCAATTAGGCAGCGAACCGTGGTCAATACAGCCCTGAAAAGCCTCGCAGGAGAATGATGATTATCAAGTTTGAATGGCATCACTGGCTTCTCGTTTCGCTCGCGCTATTGAGCTTCGGCACCGGCGAGCGAGTCCGCGCACAAGACCCTTATCAGCTGTTGCGTCAATCGGGAGAAGGTTTTGCTCAGGTGGAGCCCGGCCGCACACTTATTTTTCCGGAAGATCATTACCCACACGAGCGATTTAAGATTGAGTGGTGGTACCTAACGGCCAATCTAAGAGGGCGTGACGGGCGAGACTACGGCGTTCATTGGACGCTGTTTCGGCAGGCGATGAACGCAGCCCCGAATCCGGGAGGCTGGCAGTCGAACCAAACCTGGATGGCACATACTGCAGTCTCCACGCCCTTAAGTTTTGAATTTTCGCAACGATTTGCGCGCGGTGGTATTGGACAAGCAGGCGTCGTGACCACAGAACAAAACACCTTCGAGGCTTGGATGGATGACTGGCTCTGGCAGTCGGATTCGTCGGCGCCTTTCCCCGCTGAGCTAACTGCCGGGACCGAAAATCAACGCTTCAAACTTAGGTTAAATGCGTCTGATAACTGGGTGTTGCAGGGCAAGAACGGATTCAGTAGGAAGAGTGATCTCGGCCAAGCAAGCTATTACTACAGTCAGCCTTTTATCGATATTACAGGGACGATTTGGTTGGGAGGTGAATCGATTGAGGTAACGGGACAGGGCTGGTTAGACCGCGAATGGAGCTCGCAGCCCCTAGCGGATAACCAGGACGGTTGGGATTGGGTGTCGCTGCACTTAAGTGACGGCAGTGCACTGATGGTTTATCAGCTCCGCCATGATTCAGGTGATCATTATATTAGCGGAAGCTGGGTCAGTGAGTCTGGGGCCGTCACCGTGTTAGAAGCGGGCGATGTGACAATGACTCCATTGAGCGACACTCCTCTATCGATACAGAGTGTAGGGGGCAATAGGCTAGGGCTTAGCAGCAAAGTGATACCACTTGAGTGGCGTGTTCGAGTACCTAAACTGAACATTGATATCTCAGTCACTGCGAATCGTCCTGAGAGCTGGCTTGCCACGGCGTTTCCTTACTGGGAGGGACCTGTTGCGGTAGAGGGGAGCCACGAGGGAGTGGGTTATCTTGAGTTGACTGGTTACTGAGTTGTTTGCGGGCACGTAGCGAAAAATCTATCTGGATAAATTCACGTGTCTGCGGCCTCCTTTCACTGCGGGCGTGAAGTCAATCTTTTGTTCGTTTCAGTGAATGCAAAATGGGTCGACCCCTTCGGATCACCCCCTTTTTCATTGGTGGACGCGGTAGGAGTTGAAAAATGAAAGTAAGCAATTGTTATCACTATAAATAAAATATTCATCCACAAAATGATCCCCCAAATATGCTCCAATTTGTATCGGTAGGCCTGCGATACAAAAGATGCACATGACTCCCTGCCTTTCTCGGTTTTGCTGCATTAAATGCAGATTGTGAAGGTGGAAATTGTCGTTGAGCTTGTTACAGCTAGCCTCTCAATTCGCAAAGAAGGTTTAAATGGCAAAGATTGGATCGCGATGGTGGTTTTTACAAAGGGTCCTGCACTCCCGAGGTTAATGCCGCCTCGGTATGACAGTTATAGTTTAGCTCGAGCGGTGACTAAATGGAAAAAAAGCACGACTGAGCATTAGCGGGAAACTAAGGTTGGCACAACGTGGTAATGTCATAGATACGCAGTCGATAGTACTCGGCACCGGCGTTGTCAGCCCGACTACCATTGTCGGCGGCTGTGAAGAAATTATGCGCGACCTGGCCGTTCGCCAATAACAACAAGAGGTGTATCAACATGCCAATTAAGGTCTGGCACTGCCACAATGCTCGGTCCCTGAGGGCTCTATGGGCCCTGGAAGAAATGGGCCTCGACTATGAAGTTGAAGTTATGGCCTTCCCGCCTCGGTTTACAACACCCGACTTCTTAAATACCAATGAGCTTGGGACAATCCCCTATATGATCGATGGCGATCTGCACATGACTGAATCCTCAGGTATTCCCCTTTACCTTGTGGAGAAATACGGCAAGCACGAGTTTGGTCTGCGCTCGGACCACCCGGAGTATGGTGAGTACATCAACTGGCTGTTTCACAGCGACGCTACCCTTACATTTCCACAGACGGTTTATATCCGCTACACCCTGCAGGAACCGCCCGAGCGCGGTCTCGGTGATGCGGCAACCGACTATGCGAAGTGGTATCACGCGCGTCTAAGACGTCTGAACCGCTTCCTAGCAGACGGCCGAGAGTACCTTGTGGACAACCGCTTCACCATCGCTGATATCGACATCAGCTACGCCCTTCACCTGGGAGAGACACTGGGAATCGACGAACGCTATAAGCCTCAGGTCCGCGACTACCACAACCGAATGCGTGAGCGCCCAGCTTTTCAGAAGGTTGTTGTGCTTGGCGCATAAATCTGGCTATAGAGGAGACGACGAATAAATGGCTGTTATCGAAACCCAGCTGGACACCCAGTCCGAAAGCTACCAGAGCAACCTGAGAGAAATGACCGCGGCGGTCGATGAGTTTCGCAGTATCGAACGCCGGGTTATTGAAACAGCGCAGTCTAAAGCGCCACGCTACATCGAGAGGGGCTTTATCCCGCCCCGTGAGCGCCTGAGCTTGTTGCTCGATGCCGGAGCCCCCTTCCTTGAACTTTCGTCTCTCGCCGGCTATTTGCAGGACGAGGATACTGATGGCTCTGGCGCTGGCGGTAGCTACATCGCTGGTATTGGCTACATCGGTGGTGTGCGGTGCGTTGCTGCGGTGGACGATTACCTCACAAAGGGCGGTAGCATCGGCCCCATGGGTGGCAAGAAGCGCGGGCGCATGCTCGCCATTGCCCTAGAAAACAAGCTACCCATGGTAAATCTGTCCCAGAGTGGTGGCGGCAACCTTAAGCTTGCCGGTGACACTTTTGGCGAATCCGGCCAAGGTTTCGCCATGCAGTGTCGCCTTTCGGCAGCTGGCATCCCCCAGATTACTGTGGTGCATGGTAGCGCTACCGCGGGCGGTGCTTACCAACCCACCCTCTCTGACTACCTGATACTCGTGCGGAAGCAATCTACCATGTATCTGGCGGGCCCCCCTCTGCTAAAAGCTGCCACCGGGGAAATTGCCTCTGATGAGGAACTCGGTGGCGCAGAGATGCACAGTGAAATCGCCGGCACCAACGACTATCTCGCGGAAAATGATGCGGACGGCATTCGCATCGCGCGCGACGTGATGAAAAAACTCGGCTGGAACAAAAATCTGCCTGTCCGCCCTGTAGTGAATTACGAAGCTCCGCTCTATCCGAAAGCCGAGTTGCGAGGCATTGTGCCTGTGGACCCGAAAACCCCCTTTGACATGCGTGAAGTCATCGCCCGCATCGCCGACGGATCCGACTTCCTAGAGTTCAAGAGCGCATTTGACAATGGCACTCTCTGCGGTCATATCGACATCGAAGGCCAGGCCTGCGGTGTGATCGGTAATAACAGTCCTATTACCGCTAGAGGCGCCGCGAAAGGCGCTCAGTTTATCCAGCTGTGCGAGCAATCTGGTACGCCACTGTTATTCCTTACCAATACCACTGGTTTCCTCGTAGGAACGGAGCCCGAGCAAGCTGGCATCATCAAGCACGGTGCTAAGTTCATTCAAGCGGTAACCAACTGCAAGGTACCCAAAATCACCATCATTGTCGGTGGCTCCTATGGCGCGGGTAACTACGCGATGGCCGGGCGGGGCATGGCCCCGCGCTTCCTCTTTGCCTGGCCGCGCAGCGTGGTTTCTGTAATGGGCCCCGCCCAGGCGGGCAGTGTGCTCCGCCAGGTGGCCGAGGCGAAGGTCCTTCGTTCTGGCGGTGAGTTGAATGAAGAAACCACGAAGGCCATACATGCCATGGAGCAGAAAACTATTTCTGACATGGAGGCGCGCTCCAATGCACTGGCAAACACCGCTCGGGTTTGGGACGACGGCCTAATCGACCCTGCCGATACCCGTGCGGTTATTGCCTTTGTACTGGGCGTCTGCCGCGAGGGCGACGAGCGCACTGTAAACACCAATACCTTTGGTATTGGTCGTCTGTAGGACATAGACCCATGAGCAAAATTACAAAAATACTGATCGCAAATCGTGGCGAGATAGCGGCTCGCGTTATCCGCACTGCCCGAAGCCTTGGTTACCGTTCGGTTGCTGTTTACAGTGCTGCGGACGCAGGCGCTTTTCATGTGAGTGAAGCAGACCAGGCTGTATGCATTGGCCCTGCGGCCACTGGCGAATCCTATCTGGTCGGTGAGAAAATCCTCGACGCCGCCAAATTGACGGGCGCAGATGCGATCCATCCGGGTTACGGATTCCTTTCGGAAAACGCCGAGTTCTCCAAGGCGTGTGAAGCGATGGGTGTAGCATTTATCGGTCCCCCCGCCGATGCGATCGAGCTGATGGGCAGTAAGCGCCTGTCAAAGATCGCCATGATCGAGGCTGGTGTGCCCTGTATTCCTGGCTATCAGGAGGCGGAACAGTCTGAGGATACCCTGATAGCGAGGGCCGCTGAGATTGGCTTCCCGCTGATGGTAAAAGCGTCCGCCGGTGGCGGTGGTCGCGGTATGCGTCTGGTATTTGAAAAGAGCGAGCTCGCTGAAAATATTCGGATCGCGCGTTCAGAGGCAGAGAACGCCTTCGGTAGTGGCGAGCTGATTCTAGAGCGCGCCATTGTGGAGCCACGCCATATCGAGATTCAGGTTTTTGCCGACGAATTTGGCAATGCGGTATTCCTAGGTGAGCGCGATTGCTCGATCCAGCGCCGTCACCAAAAAGTGGTTGAAGAAGCGCCTTCACCCTTTGTTGATCCCGAGCTGCGACAGCGCATGGGTGAGGCTGCCGTAAACGCAGCCAAGGCCTGCAACTACTGTGGCGCCGGCACAGTTGAATTTCTTGTCGACAAGGATAAAAACTTCTACTTCCTGGAAATGAACACGCGCCTTCAAGTAGAGCACCCGGTCACCGAACTCATCACAGGTCTGGACCTTGTAGAGTGGCAGCTTAGAATTGCATCTGGTGAGGAGCTACCCCTAACTCAGGAAGAGGTGACTCTCACCGGCCACGCCGTAGAAGTTCGCCTGTATGCAGAAGATCCTCGCAATAATTTTATGCCGCAGACCGGCACGGTGCGTCTATGGCATTACCCGACGCGCGCTGGTCTGCGTGTGGATCATGGTATACATCCGGGTCAGGAAGTTAGCCCCTTTTATGATCCTATGCTCGCCAAGATCATTGCTTTCGGTGAGAGCCGTCCTGAAGCAATTCGCCGCCTAGCTTCTGCCGTACAGGACACCCAGCTTCTTGGCATTAACAACAACAAGCTGTTTTTACAGAACGTGTTGCGAAACGAGGTGTTCGAGCGAGGCGACGCTACCACGGCGTTCATCGAACAGTTTTTCATTTCTGATGTTAGTATGGATCAGAAGGTGCCCTCCAGTGCGACGCTCGCGCACGCAGCCTTGCTCCTCCTCCACCACGGTGTCGACATCAAGCGCGATCGAACAGCCGACTGGCATAACCCAGCGGCTGCAGCTACAAACTACAGGCTAGCATTCGACGGCGACATCCAAACCGTGTCAATTACTGACCGTGATGGCCACTTTGAAATCGTTACGGGTGCAGAAAGGTTCATCCTTAACCTTGTCAGTATCGACGAGAGCGAGTGCGTTTACGTCGAGAATCGGGTGCGTGAAACGATGCGCTTCGCCTTCGCAGGCAATATCCTTTACCTCGACGACGGCACAGGTCATTTCATTCTCGAGGATGTCACGTACCAACCTGCTAAGACGGCGGGTGGCGCAGGCAACGGTCAGGTCAAAGCTGCTATGGATGGCGCTATCGTGGATGTACTGGTTCGAGAGGGTGACACCGTCGAGGCGGGTCAGACAGTGGTTGTACTGGAAGCTATGAAGATGGAACACGCGCTTAAAGCCGGTATTAGTGGCACCGTGACGGCTGTGAGCTGCGAGGTGGGGCAGCAAGTCAAATCGAGGCAACTGCTAGCAACGGTCGAGGGAGAGTAGGGCGATGACTGAAGTAATTAAAATCGCGAACTGCAGCGGCTTTTATGGGGACAAACTTTCCGCTGCTCGAGAGATGGTCGAGGGCGGTCCCATTGAGGTACTGACAGGCGACTACTTGGCAGAGCTGACCATGGCGATTCTATACAGCCAAAAGATGACACGCGACACCGGCGGCTACGTAGGCACCTTTCTGAAGCAGGTTAAGGATGTACTGGCATCCTGTGTAGAAAAAAATATCAAGATCGTGAGCAATGCAGGCGGTCTAAATCCATCTGCGATGGCCGATGCCGTCAGGGGGATCGCCGAGGAACAGGGACTGAATGTTAAGGTCGCCTATGTCGACGGTGACGACTTGCTGCCCCGTATGGAAGAGCTGATGGCGGGCGGGGAAGCCTTTAAAAATATGGATACGGGTGTCAATCTTGCTGACACCAAAAACACCCTGCTGACCTCGAATGTTTATTTTGGTGCCTGGGGTATCAAAGAAGCCCTGGATCGAGGTGCTGATGTGGTGATTTGCCCGCGGGTCACTGACGCGGCGTTGGTAATTGGCCCGGCTGCGTGGAAATTCAACTGGGAGCGAGATGATTACGACTCACTGGCAGGCGCGCTCGCCGCCGGTCATGTCATCGAGTGCGGCCAGCAGGCCACGGGCGGCAACTATGCCTTCTTCGAAGAAGTACCAAGTTTCAAAAATCCTGGTTATCCCATTGCGGAAATCGAAGCGAATGGGAACTTCACCATAAGTAAACACCCCGGGACTGGCGGACTGGTGTCGGTGGGCACAGTAACCGCACAACTGCTCTATGAGATCGGGGACCCGGCTTACAAGAACCCAGACGTTATCGGTCACTTCGATAGCCTTACTATCGACCAGGTAGGGGAGAACCGCGTTTATGTCGCCGGGGTCAAGGGCTCTTCCCCAACGTCTACACACAAAGTGTGTATCAATACCTTGGGCGGATACCGAAACGGCTTTGAGATGTTGATAACTGGTCTAGATATTGAAGAGAAGGCGAAAATTGTCACCGATACCTTTTTCAGCAGCGTCGGCGGAAAAGAGCAATTCGACGATGTTTGCATCGAACTAGTTCGCTCTGATAAAGAGGACCCGCAACGTAATGAAGAAGCTTTCGCCCGTCTGAGAGTGGTTGTGAAGTCACGCAACAAGGACCTAGTGGGTCGCCTATTTAATGCCAAAATGATAGAGATTGCTTTGGCCAACATCCCAGGCTTTGGCCCAAGCAATCCTATCGGCGACGGAGCGAGCTTCCTCGCTTACTGGCCGGCTCTGATCGATAGTTCTCACATCACTGAATACGTGCACGTGGACGAGGAGATAATAGAAGTTTCGCCTACCAGTCAGCAGGACCTACCTGCCGTCGTCGCCGACTTTGAGCCTGCCAGGGTATCGGCAGCCCCAACGGGTGACATGGTCAGCATTCCTTTTGGCCGGCTGTTCGGCACCCGATCTGGCGATAAAGGCGGGTGCGCCAACCTCGGAGTTTGGGCAAAAAATGATGAGGCCTACGGCTTTCTGCACACCTTTCTGACCATTGAACGACTCAAAGCTCTCCTACCGGATACTGCCGAATTTGAAATAGATCGCTACGAGCTGGCCAATGTCCGTTCGCTGAATTTCTTTATCAAGGGCATCCTTGGTGAGGGTGTGGCCTCTTCCGTTCGCACCGACCCGCAGGCAAAAACCTTGGGCGAATACCTTCGAGCCAAAACCATAGATGTGCCAGCGATTCTCGCGGCACAAGTTAAATGAGCGAGAAAAACATGTCAGACGAAATTTTATCCCTGGAAGGTTTAGTCTTCGAAGCCATCGAACTTGAGATTAAAGATCATATTATGACCATCTGTCTCAACCGCCCGGATCGCAAGAATGCTATCAACGCGACCATGGGCGCTGAGATCATTTACGCCCTAGATTACGCCAAGCAAGAGCGCAATGTGCGTGTTGTGGTGCTCAAGGCCAAGGGAGACGTATTCTGTGCTGGTGGCGATCTCGCGCAGATGAGTGGCCAAGGCAATGAGGATAAATCAACGGTCCCAGTTAGAGGTGGCAATGATGACATCGCTCTGCGCTTTCGCCATCTCAATAAACCTTCGATCGCCTGTGTCCAAGGCAACCTGTTCGCCGGTGCACTGTTGTTCCTCTGTAATATGACACATGCAATAGCCGCAGAGGGCGTGAAGTTTTCGGCCCCCGAGATCAAACGCGGCATCTGGCCCTTCATGGTAATGGGCGGCTTGTTCCGTATCATGCCCAAACGCGCTGCCCTAGATTTCGTGATGCGAGGTAACGCCATCAATACGGTCCAGGCTGAGAAATGGGGTTTGATCAACGAGGCAGTTCCGGCGGAAGCCTTAAACGAGCGTGTGGCATTGCTGGCAAAAGAGCTCACCAGTATGGCACCCAGTACCATGAGCTTGGGGCTGGCCGCGTATGTGGCGCAGGACGCGATGGAATTCGACGAGGCTCTACCCTACCTACGCGAACAGCTGGACGCCTGCCTGCAGAGTGACGATGCAAAAGAGGGAATTACGGCATTTCTTGAAAAACGGCAACCGGTGTGGGGTTGAAAAGTACGATCCGCTAAGTCCTAGTGCGAATTTATGGATTCTCGCGACCGTCCTCGACCGCCATTAGGAGATATGTCGCTGAATTAGGGCAAGCCACTGATGAGTTGCGTCGTCTAGTGCCGCTCTACCTTGGCGAGTAGCAGCTTAAGTGCGTCGATGCTACTCCTCTCTCGTGCCGTGCGTAGCGCGTCGTTCAACACCTCTTTAATGTCATCTGCAGACACAAGCTCCATATCCCAGTTAGGGAAAATCCGTTCACGGACTTCCTCGTCAGAACTTAGTATCACCATATTTTCATGCCGATTATCAGTCTCTATGAGTTTAATAAGATCTAACACCTCAAGCTTTGGACCCTCAATCCATTGAAAAAATATCTCACTGCCGAAGGTGAGAAGACCCGTGATTCCTAGTAATGGATTACGCCGGTGTGACGTAGCGACAATGGCGTCGACATCGGTGATACCGATTCCAGGGCGCATCTGGCTGCAATAGACAATATTAAACAGCAGATAATCATCTGGCGTATTTTGGGGCTCATCGTATTTGACACTAGAAGTGCGCATACCCAGATCCTAGCTTTCGAGACAAGTGAAAAAAAGCTCGATCAGAGCAAGACTTGATCTCTCAGCGACTACAATCGCGCAAGGGGCTCCACTCCCGGTTATCCGGTCATGCTGCGCCAGGCTACTTTTCAAAATGCTCCCGGAAGAAGAGATTGACCACCTCGACATATAGGTCACGATTTTCCTTCTTACGGAACCCATGCCCCTCATTAAGCGCATTCATGAACCAAACGTCCTGGCCGGTGCCTCGAACTGCCGAAACTATCTGCTGCGCCTCAGATGCGGGGACTCTTGGATCGTTCTCACCCTGCACCACTAATAAGGGCGCCGTGATCTTTTCCGGCTGGTTACTCGGGCTTATCGACTCAAGGTGCGCACGCATCTCGGGATCTCGCTCATCACCGTATTCCACGCGTCGCAGATCACGCCGATAGTCTTCAGTGTTCTCAAGGAAAGTTACAAAGTTTGAAATACCAACAATATCTACGCCTGCCGCTAAACGATCGCTGTAGTGCACCATACTGGCGAGCACCATGTAGCCACCGTAGCTTCCGCCGTAAACCGCGACCCGGTCCTTGTCGAGATCGGGCTGGGTTTCGATCCAATCGAGCAAGGCCCCGATATCGCGAACCGAATCTTCACGTTTAAACCCGTTATCAAGTTGTACGTACTCCCGACCATAACCAGCGGAGCCTCTGACGTTTGGCGCAATAACTGCGGCGCCCAGATCAGCAATCCACTGCTGGAACGTACTTGAGAAGCCTGGCCTGAACTGCCCCTCAGGCCCGCCGTGAATCGAGATAATCACGGGGTGTGGCCCCTCGGATTTGGGCTTGTATACCCACGCGGGAATTTGCCTCGGTTCCCCGTCGACTGAATCAAAAGTCGGATAGTGAATGAGCGAGGGCTCAACGAACAGACTCGCATCGAGTCCAGCGACCTCCGATGCGGTCCAGCGCGTCATGGCGCCATGCCCTAGTCCATCGCTTGATACGGCTAACGTGAAGATGTCACTGGGAGAGGTGGCTGTATTTAAGGTCATCGCTAATTGACGGTTATCCGGGCTAAAAGCGCCTAACCCTGCCCGACCAACAGGGAGACCACTGACCGGTGCATAGCTATTATCACTGGGGTCAAACAGATAAACCTGATCACGACCGCCCGCGTTCACCGAAAAAGCACCCCGACTTCGGTCATCGGACATGAGCAGGCCAGATACATCCCAATCGATACCCTCGGTCAATATAGTCACGTCACCACTTTCACTCTCGTAATAGGCGAGTCGCCGAAAGTTAGAACCAGCATCGGTTGTGAAGTAGAAGCCCCGGCCGTCAGCCGAAAATCCAGAGGGCAGATTAACCGACGGGGCATCAGAACTTCCTAGCAAACGTTGATGGGTCTTGGACTTAAGATCAAGTAAATGGATGCGGCTGTCGGTGACGCTGACGTATTGAATAATCAATAGCTTGGTTCCGTCGGGGCTAAAATCCACTGCCCCCCAGGACGAGCCATCGGGCGAGGCTAGAACTAGTTCAGCCGCCTCGGGAGCCTCGGGCGTCATGACCCAGACATCATTCGATCGACCGTTACGGCGGGTGCTACGAAAAGCCATCAACTTGCCATCATCACTCCAGACAATCCCGCCGTTTCGCGAATCACCATCGGACAGGCGCTTTGCATTCCCGTTTTTGGGATTCAGCAGAAAAATCTGTGCGAACTCATTGCCACCCTCATCCATGGTCATCGCGATAGATGTACCTGTGGGACGGCGAGTGGCCTGCCCAACAGGCTCTTTGAAAAACGTTAGCTGATTGCGGGCACCTAGCGGCATATCAACCTGATGCAACTGATTGACATCACCAAAGCGTGTACTGATGTACATACTCTGACCATCGCGCGTCCAACCACGAAACGCGGCCCCCCTCACATTTTGATAGCGAGCCAAGCGCTGACCGATTTCCGGTGGGATATCAGGTATGCCACTCAACACCACGTTCCCGTTGTTAGCAGTACGCTCTGCGATTACATCCCGAGCCACTGTGATGTTGGCGGCTAAACTGATTAACGTACCGGCGAGCAAAGCGGTTAGCAGACGATGTTTCATAGTTGACAACCTGTAAGAGGAGAGACAGCAGGATGCCAGAGCACTCAAAAAAATCTAGTCGAATAGACGAACAGACCACTCGCTCCACCCAGATAAAACCCTGTATGTACAGGGTTTGAGAGGTGAAGCTGGACGCTACGAGGTTTTAATTTGGTGGAGGCGGCGGGAGTTGAACCCGCGTCCGCCAGTACTCTGCCTTTGGCTCTACATGCTTAGCTTCCGTTAATTAATTTAACGGCCAACAGCCCAACGGTCAGGACGTAGACCGCGAGTCTCGTAAAATTTGACGGTGTCTCCCGAGACATGAGCCACCGCGGTCCAGTTCTAAGTGACAGTCACACCCTCGATACTGGCATCTTGGGATAGACCGCTAACGGGGTTTAAGCCGCTAGTGCGTAGTTGTCGTCGTTGGCAACTATTAGTTTACAGCTTTGGATTAACGTGATTGGCTGTCATCACGGCATGCACCGCAGGTTTCGTGACCGTCGTCGAATCCATAACGCCCCCGAACTGCGAAGTATACATCAAGCGCTAGAGAACCATAGCGAAACAGTTCGCGTACACTCCGCGCATGAAAATTCTGTCCCCCATTGTCAGGACGGCCTTCAAAGATATGTTGCCGCTGTTTTTGCCTGCCTTACCGT
>CAJWQE010000048.1 GCA_913045375.1 uncultured Halieaceae bacterium
TGGCAGTGCCGCAGCCAAACGCGCTACTAATCGATCTTCTTGATCCGGTTGGGTGGGCGAGAAGGCGCAGGAAACAACCACCGCGGCAGGCTGTGTATTAGACAGTGTTTGGGTCAGCTCAGTCAGCTCCCGCTCCTGCAGCTCAGATAGGGGACGTCCGTCATAGAGGTGTCCCCCGTGAATCAAGTAACTCCCGCCGTCGGTAGCCTCGATGAGATCCTGAGGCCAGTCTGCACGGGGCATGAGCCCCCAACCTGCCGGCAAGCACACTCGGACCGCCGCGACGCGCGAGAGTTGCTTCCGCTCCACCACCGCATTGGTGAACTGGGTTGTTCCGATCGTCAGAAGGTCAACGGCCGCGGGAGTTTGCCCTTCTAGGACACTCACCAAAGCTGCTTCGATGCCGGAGGCGACGTCCTCGGTAGTCGTTGCCTTTACTCTGGCAATGACCTGACTGCCATCCATCAGGACAGCGTCGGTATGAGTGCCACCAACGTCTAGGCCAATGCGCATCTTATTGACGCACCCAGCCGAGCCGTGCAGCGATCCAGTAGAGCACCGCCGTCGTTAGCATGGCATCCAGCGCCGCAACACGGGTCACACTGCCAATGAAGCCCTCGGATGCAGCAAGAGCGATTGCAGCGCCCATGAACCACGCCAATAAGCCCCAGCGATTGAGCGGCTGATTGTCCTCAACCTCAGTGACCCGATAAGCCTCAGGCCGAGCAACAAAGTGATCAACGATAATGACGCCAGCAACCGGGATAAAAACGACTGAAAGATAGAAAAGAAAGGTCACAAAACTATCGAGGATATTCATGAGGCCCGCCGTCACACCAATGACCCCCAAAACAACTGTAACGACACGTGCCGACAAACGGGGAAACGACGCAGTTACCCCCAAGACCGCGCTGTAAAGGTTGAGTGCATTGAGCACCCAAGAGCCCGCGATAATGATAATGAAGGCCCCAAGACCTAAACCCAGGGTGAGCATGATGCTAATGATGTCTTCGGTGCCCAGAACCATCGCTGCGCTCGCAGCCACCCACATCACAAAGGGCTGCGCAATCATGTAACTGGTGCCGCTGGTCAAAAGAGCACCACCGGAGGTACGAAGAAAGCGTGTTATGTCGGGCATGATGATGGAGCCAATGACAATAGAGCCGACGATGGCCGAAATGCCGTCACCGAGGCTCATTTCACCCTGAGACGCTGCAACCACGGGTACTGTCTGACTGGTTGCTGTGACCAACAGAGCCATGGCAACAAAGCCCAGCACGGGAATCATCAGGGTTGAGACCAGATTGATCGCACGAAATCCAATAATGGTCGTCACGGTAATTAAGAGACTTGCCACGATGGTCACCAATAACTCCGGCGGAATGATGCCAAATAGCTCGTCGGAAAGACCCGCTATGGCGAGCCCAAAGAGATTGAGGTTGATACCAAACCAGCCCAATAAGGAGATGGAGAACGCAAGGTTCACAACGCGTGCGCCCGCGTCTCCAAAGGCCAGTCGAACCAGTAGGTAAGAGTTAAAGCCGGTTCGTGCGCCAATTGAGCCCATGAGCCAGCCAATCAGAAAAATCACCAAAGCGCCGCCCAATATAGCCGCCACGGTAAGATCTGGGCCCACCCCACTCGATACTTCGATGCCCGCGATGAATGTGGGTAGCGAGAAGGACACCATCGACGCCACGGCGGCTACCCGAAACGACGCCACGCGCGCGTCCGTTGGGACTGCGTGAGTCGAAAATTCATCGTGCTTGGAAAAACTGCTCATGGTTGCTCTATCTCATTACGGTGGCCGTCATGTACGCAGGTTCGATGTACCCCCACAACGACTGACTCAAATGCCGGTCATCTAAGCGTTTTAAACGCCAGATCTAACCCGCGAAGCCAGTCAAAATGTGCATGAACTGCCTGCGCACCATCATGCGTTTCGCCACCCCCTGAGGCAACACCAAAGCCGATGATATGCGCTCCTTTTTCAGGCTAAAAAAGATCAGATATACAAAGTTCAAAAACACAAAGCTCAGGCAAAAAAAAGCCCGCAGTTAATGCTGCGGGCTTTCGATCGGATCGGTACTTCTTACATTGAGTAAGAGAGACCCAAAACGAAGGTACGACCACGTGGGCCGACTGGCCATGCGTTCTGAGTCGCATAGGGCTCTTCATCAGTGACGTTGTTGATCGCTGCAAAGAACGACAACTCATCGCTGTAGCGATAGTTAGCGTTTAAGTCAGTAATGATCACTGAGTCAAAGAATCCAGCATCACCGTAGAGTGCCTGGTTGTCGCCCAAACCGAGAACTTCCTCGATCTCGTCAACACCCTGCTTGCTCTGGTAAATGCTCTGCATTCCTACAGTCAGCGCACCACGCTCAACTGAAGCACCGAACGTCGCTGTCGTCTTCGGACGCTGAATTTCCTGAATTTCAGGGTCAACGTCAGCCGCATCAAGCGGGTTGAAGAAGCGGTTCAACTGATCCTGATGCGAGCCCGTCATACGGAGACGGAAAAGGTAATCTTCAACCGCAAACTCGTAGGATGCCGATACGTCAAAACCTTCCGCTTCAAGATTTGCGAAGTTGATTTGTCCGGTCTCAAGGAAGTTCAAACCACCATCCGCTCGGCGTGTGAACGCGTCACAGAAGCCGAGGTTTGGATAGTTGGTTGAGTCGTAACAGCCTTTGAGGATGTCACCTGCACCGACGGCCGAGATTGCGTCTTCGATGGCAACATCCCAGTAGTCTACTGTGATCGTCAGGCCTTCGATGAAGCTAGGTGTCAGCACCACACCGAACGTATCGGTATCCGCAGTTTCTACGCCCAGATTCGGGTTACCACCAGACACACCGTTAAAGCGTGCTGTCAGTGGGTTCGCCCATGCGTACTCACCTGCTTCGTTGTAGATAGCAGAGTTAGCTACACCGATCGCCTGGAGTGCTGCCGCACAGTTTGCCTCACGTACCGAGGAACCTTCATTGATTCGCAGCGCGTCGCAAGGGTCTTCGTTCTTGTTGATGAAGATCGGCAGTCGTGGGTCATACAGCTCAGAGATGTTTGGCGCACGCACCGCCTCTGACGTTGTGTAGCGGAATCGAATCTGATCGATCGGCGCCCATGTTGCACCAAACTTCCATGAAGTCGCCTCGCCCAAAGTCGAGTAATCCGCCTGTCGAACCGCTGCATCGACTGTGAACTCACGCGCAAACGAGCGATCCGCAAAGATGGGAAGACGAACTTCAGCAAACACGTCAGTTACATCGTAATCACCCGACGTATTGAACTGCTGGGTGTTGTCGAAAGACGTGAAGCCGAACAACCATGGCGACACCTCACTGACCTGCACTCCAGGTGTGAAGGATGTTCCCGCTGGCAAAATACCCAGCGTCAGGGGATCCAATTGGTTGTCGCTTGACTCATCGCGATACTCGATACCAGCGGCGTAACCGATGGGGCCATCCAGCAACCCGCCGAGCACGTCAAACGAGCCAACCGCTGTGATGTTCAGAACAAATTGTTCGACCTCGAGCTCATTTGTCAAACGCTCGGTGATGAAGTCCTGCGCCTCGGGGCTAGCAGCGTAGGTGCCGAACGGATTGAGCGGCTGACACTGGCCATCACCTGGTGTGAACGTGTAGTAACGATCACTGTAGAAACTGCCCTCAGTGTAGCCGTTTGCCCATGCGAAGTAGTCGATGGGGTATGCAGCAGTTGGATCCAAATCTGAACGACAAACGGGGTTACCGTTAGCATCCGCGACCGTATCCATCGCAGCGTAGAATCGGTCGAGCAAGATGCTAGTTGATTCCGACTTCTGCTCGAAGATGCCTTGATTCACAGAAAACTCGACCATGTGATCTTCACTTGGCTGCCACTCGAGGCCCGCTACCACACGTGTTGTTTCTCGCGTGTACTCAGAGCCATCCTCGTGCCAGTCGAGCGCGTCTTTGGTGAAGATAAGGTAGCCCACCTGATCCATAACAGGCTGAAGCTCAGCCGGCAGGTAGGGGTTATCGGGGGTGATTTCAAGCGTATCGAAGAAGCCGTCGTACTCTGAGAACGTGTTTGTCTCTGCTTTAACGTACTTAGTCTCGAGGAAACCTCTCAAGGTGTCGCTAAACTCATAGCTGACATTGAAGTTCACAACCTGACGGTCGGTCTCGGGGTACAGCGTGTCGCTGTTGTGATCAGCGTAAGCACCGTCACCACCCGTACCAAACAGGCCATCAATGAGGACGCCGTCTTGGTTTACGCGAACACTGCCATCGGGGTTGGTGAGCCAGCAACCAGCAAGGTAGCCCACGCGGCCGCCCTCTGATTCCTGACAGTCAGCAATTCCATTGCCGTTAATGTCGACATAGGTATTGCCACGACCGCCAAATCCGGGAGCAATTGAACCCTCGTGTGACGTCAACCAGTAACGGGGGTCATTTACAACCGCACGAGGTGGACCATTCGGATCAGGGTTGTTGAGTGTGGTCGCAATGCCGTTATTACGTGACCATGAACGCTCGCCATACAGAATACCGCCATCGTCTTCGGCACTGACAGTCAACACGGCGTTACCGCGACCACCGGCAAAGTTGGTGCCCCAAGCGATATCGAGAACGGTTGTTTCGCCAGCACCACGCTCTGGTCGGCCGGTCGACAAATCAACCTGCAAACCTTCGAAGTCATCTTTCAGAATGAAGTTCACGACACCAGTTACCGCGTCAGCACCATAAACCGCAGATGCACCGCCCGTTGTCACTTCAACGCTCTTGACCAAGGCACGGGGAATCGAGCCCACATCAACCGCTTGTGAACCGCGGAAGCCAGCCACGTGACGGCGGCCGTTTACCAGTGTCAGGGTTCGCGAACCACCCAAACCACGAAGGTTTAGGGCGTTAGCTCCTGTTGATGAGTTCTCCGCAGTAAGCGAGGAAACAAGCGCGGGGATATCAGCAACAATATCGGCGATGTTGATTTCACCCGCGTTACGGATGTCTTCCTCAGATATCGCCTGAATGGGTACCGAAGAGACGGCATTAGAGTCAACGGGAATACGGGATCCCGTAACGATGACTTCTTCCAACTCTTCCTGGGCTGAAACCGTGGGTGCTGCTGTGGCAACGGCTACCGCCAATGCTGCCAATGCAAACCCAGGTTTCCGAGACAATGACTTGATCATCTTAGCGTCCTTTCATGGTTTATTTACTCGATCGATCCATAGGAATGGACCGCGCGTTTTCTTTAGTTATCCGGCACATACGTGCGTGCGTTACATCTCGCACCTTCCAGTATATCGCTGTGCACCAATGTGACAAGCTAAGGGCGCACCAACAGAAAAATTATCATTTAAAACAATGACTTGTAATTTTTCACGCTGATGAAATATCGACGAAAAGCCCCAAATTGGTGAAGTTGCGTTGAGACATGCACCGAGTTGGTGCCAAACGGCTTTTGTGCCCGCTCCGGCTGAAAGCGTCGTGGAACTCCTTCAAAAGCCCTCTGCGGCGGCAGATAACAGTGTCAAACAGGCCACCGCACGCTCCCCCGCCGTCTGCGGAACGAAGATGTGATCGTGATAAAAACCAGCAACCACATTGGCGCTAATCGCCTCGGAAGCAAGGGCTTGTGACACCGCAGCAGTTAGGCCCACCGCCTCCAAGCTCGAGTGAATGTTCAGCGTGATGCGCGCCATAGGCTCACTGCAGACATCAAACTCCCCGGCTCTCTCCCACGGAATAATCAAGGTCGTACCTTCAGTCTCCCGAAACGTCGCTAGCGCATGCTCCTCCACATAATTGCTCGAGACCTCACCTACCGATACGAAGGCCCATACCTGATCATCCAGAGAAGGTGACATCTGCGCGATCAAGGTGAGCAGGTCTGATTCGCCCGTGCTTTCGACTTCATTCGTACTCATTTAAGACAATCCTTATGAAATCAGGCCCAACCCTAACACGTGAGCCACGACTGACCACGCAATCGCTTGATCACACCACTGGCTTGAGTAGACTGGTGTCAAGCAGTGTGGGGAAAGTGTGATGTCACCAATCCATGTGGCAGACAGTGTTCGAATAGCGCTCGGTACGGATACCGACTGCCAAGCTTTAGCTGATGCATTAGGCCAGACCGCCCTCCCATCGAATTACACAGACATCATGACTCGCCTTGAGTCTGGCGAGGATTGTGCGTCAAAACAATTTGCGTGGGACGGCCACGTGCTTCCTGGCGATATGGATTCGGCCAATCAGATCGCGAGCGAGCTTTGGGATAAAGGATCTCGTGGATTGGCACTCGCGTTTATGGCCAAGCAGTTGGGGATTCCGCATCCGCCTGGGGGGCGATGAATGGAGCAAGTGCTACTTGCTCCATTCCTTTGGTTAATCAGCTGATCTGAAGTTAGTCGAGGTCATTAGCGTGTGAACCTCGCAATGTGACATGGCCTGATACTTTGCAAACCACGCGGCTCCGTCCTTTGAGGAAAAGAACTCGTCAAAGCCGCCACCCATGTTGGTATTGCTATCCCAAGCGCCCACCCACCAAAAGTCGACCGCCGACATGTTGTTACTGAAAAAAGGCGTCATGATCCACGCACTGTATTTTCTGTCTGGTAATTCATCGACTATCTTGTTGAAGGCCTCGGTGTGGGCCATTAAATCAGCCATCCCGTAGCCGTCCGCAAACTTACACCCCCAAAACTCTACCGGGTTTGCTGCGAAAGCTTGCGAGCTCGCGCCTAAAAGCAACGCTGCTAGGACTCTCTTGCCTTTTCTCATTGTGATCTCCTTAATTTTGAGGTGCGCCAGTCGCCCCTTGTTAAAAGTAGATGCTATTCCATAGATTTGCCTAACTTTTAAACTGCATGAAAGACGAATTTCTTACCGCACATTGCCTGATCTTTAGCGGCACAGTCAGAAACCCAAAAAAGCGGAATATGGGGATGGCGACACAGTATTCAGCGTTACTGCGACAGACCAATCAGGTAACGTTTCCAATGTCACCGATATTGTCGATTTAGTGATGACCGTTATCGCTATGGCAAAAAAGAGAGCGGTAACGGTCCAATAGACAGACTACATACTAAAATACTAAAGCTCCTCGCCCGACTCCGAATAAATCACCCAAATCTTTCGATAACCCTCGGTTTCCCAAACACCCGTCCACTCTTTGGGGATGGTGACCGCTTCGCCTGCATTGATGGTCATTTGGCTGCCATCATCGGAGGTCAGGGTGACGCTGCCTTCGAGGAAAAACATGAACTCATCGACGCCGTATGGTTCAGTAATTTCAAAACGCGACTCACCCGCCTTGTACATACCTGAAGCGAACTTGCCGTCGGAGGATTTCAGCGAGGTGATGTCGAGAATGTTGCCGGTCGGCGTTTCAGTGATGGTGGTATTGGGATTATCAAAAGCTTTACCCGTCAGATCGGCACTCGAGAGCTTGGCGGGATGGACTGTCTCAGCGACTGCCAGTGAACTGGCTGCCATCAAGCAGATCGATGCCGTTAGCCTTTGAAGACAATGACTCATCCTTGCATCGTCATTAGTTCTTGTGTTCATCATCGATCCATACTCCTGTTTTTGCCTAGGCTCATTATTTATAACTGGGGGCCCGTCAGCTCGCTCAAAAAGCTCACGTGCCTTCCCCAAATCAATGCACCCAGCCCCGATTCGTCAGCGCTCTTTACTGGGGCTTTTGATTGCCGCACAGCATTAGCCCTTCGCCAATTGCATCTGCTCGTTAACCGCCCGATCTGCTGCATCGACCGCACCATCAATATAGGCGTGGGCCTCTGAGTCCGAGTTAGCGATGCTGATGCGCCCTATTTGCGCTCTTCCCGCAATATGCGGGCCGTTGTATCGGTTGTAGCTAGGGTTAATGCCAATACCTTCAAACTCGTAGGCGTAACCGTGGGGCCAACGATTGAGCGTAATACCGGCTATATCGCGCTCCACATCGAAGCCATGAGGGCCCAACATGCCATCAAAGTGTTTGATAATGTCGTCTTCAAAATCCTGATAAGACATTTCGAGCAGTTTCATGCGCCCTGCCCGGTATTGGTCCTTGGCGGACAGTCCTCTCGCTGTCGGCGAATACCAAGCGGTAACCACAACGGGTCTGTCGGTGTATTGGGCATATTCGTAGTCGCCAATGCTAACCGGGTAGTCCAAGTGCAAATACTTGAAGAGGACATCGCCGGGCGAATAGAACATGAAATGCCCGGCGTCTTTAAACGATTGCCAGTTTCTTAACGCGAAGGTGCCCAGTACAAAAGGAATCTTGGTGGACTGTCCTATTGCCTCGGTTTGAGCCTGACTCGCCTCGGGACACAGGTGCGGGATGATCTGGTTATAACAGGCCATGACCGCGTGCTTTGCCCGCACCCGATAGGTTTTGCCGCCGTTAACGTAAGCAACATCGACGTATTTACCGTCAGCCGTGTTCTGCGCTCTTACGACAGTACTATTGAGACGAATCTTGATGCGATTATCCGGTCTGTCCAGCCGACTGTAATCAGCTCTTGCGGTGACCAGATCTTCCATGTTGCTGCCGGGCATGGCGTCCGGAATGAGATTTCGGACCAGTGCACGCGCAATGCTGGCGTTGCCGTCCGGAAACTTGAAAATATAAGGCTCTTCTTTTCCTTCAGGCGGCCGCACCCCCACCTCGTCCGTACCCGGGAACCAGTAAATCATCGCTTCCCACGCTGAAATAGCCTCCCACCCTGCGCCCATCATCGGGAGCCAAGAGTCCTGCAGAATGCGCCTGACAGAATCGGGCTGTTGCGCGTAGTCCTTGAGGAAATCGAGATAACTCGTCTCGCGCAGTACGGCCTTGCGCTCCGGGTTTGAGAGACCCTTCAGATAATCTTTGCCACCCTTCAACAGGCTAGCAAAAGCCTCTTGATCCTCTTTGGGGATCGGCATATCGCTAGTGATGCTACTGATCTGGAATCCCCAGCGGTCCCACCAATCCTGAATGGGGTTTTCGGTAATGGCGCGTTTTCCAAACGTCGCCTCGTCGAAATAAATGCCGCGCGTCATGCCGCGATCTTCGAAAAATGACTGGTCGTGGTAGTCGTAGAACCGCTCAACGAAAATGCCGAGATCCCTGAGCAGCTGACTCGCTACCGGTGAGTAGGCTGAGGGTGTATCGATCGCCTGACTCCCGCCATAACCAATCAATGTGTCGCCATCGACGGTGAGCTCGTTGCGACGCGCATGCCCACCAAAGTCATCGTGGTTGTCCAATACGAGGATCTTGCTGTCGCTTCCGTGCCGGTCTCTAAAGAGCTTAGCAGCCGCCAGTCCCGAGATGCCGCCTCCAACCACTACCAGGTCGTAGGTCGTCTCCGTTTGCTCTTTAGGCAGACGGAACGCTCTACCCTCGCGTGCTAGCGCGTGAGCAATCTCATAGGTGCCATCGACACTGCCCCGCATGCCGGTGAGCGCGGGCGGATAGTAGTCGGGACCGAGTGAGTGGGACGGGAGTAAACCTTGCGCGAGTGCTTCAAGTGGCGACAGGTGGAGTCCTGCCGCACCGACAGCCATGCCGTTGATGAAATCACGGCGCGTGAGTTTTGGCTTTACTGGGCGCTTCATTACTTAAGTCGTTGCTCCCTTGGAATGCTGTTTAAAACCTTCGCGAACTCTCTTTCTGTGGATGGTGGCTGCAGTCAGCTGTTCTCCGACGCATGCGGACACTTCACTTTGGTTCTGCCATCACCATAGGCCTACACCCTCCAAAAGTAAAAGCACTGGCAGTCGCCAGCGAGTTGTCGTTTACTCAAAGCAATGGAGCTAAACGTGGCCCGCGAGTAAACAAAATAGAAATCCAAATTCAAAAGATAGGAACGAAGATTGATGTCGACCGTCAAAAAGACCCTACTTCTGGCAACCCCCGTGGTCCTGCTTAGTGGATGGTTTGCTTACGACTACTTGGTGACCAATCTCAAATTTATACCTACCACTGCTGAAGAGCGCGCAGTGATCCGTGCAGAGATAGCGGCTCAAGACGAGACCGCCTATTATAAACCTGCACAGGGCCCAAGGTCATTTCAGCCGGCAAACCCACTTAACAACGTCTACTTCGGAGACCTACACATCCACTCCAATCTCTCTGTCGACGCTTACCTTTTTGGTAACCGGCGCGACCTCGATGCGACCTACCGGTTCGCCAAAGGCGAGTCAGCGCCTATTGAGACCGGTGAAATTATTGAAATTACACGACCCCTAGACTTTGCGGCGGTCACCGACCACGCCGAGGGTTTTGGGCGTGTCATGGCATGCTTTGATCCTGCAACGCCAGAGATTGCGGAGAGCTGTGAGCTGGTCAACAGTCCCAATTTACTGTCTTTTATGGAGCTAAGAGCCAATGTTGAAAACCGGCCCTTGGTCGAAAACCTCAGTTATTTTGGCGATGACAAAGCGGTGGAGCGTCAGTATCACCTGAATACATGGGAGGCAATAAAAGCGGCGGCTGAGCGGCACAATGACCCCGGTGTCTTCACCACCTTTGCGGCCTACGAGTACTCTCCTGCCATGGTCGATCGGGGTAAGCACCACCGCAACGTGATCTTCCGCACGAGTGTCACGCCTGACTATGCAGTCTCGGCCTATGACGCCGACTCGGAGATTGATCTCTGGAAACAATTGGATGCGTCTTGCGGTAAAGGCTGTGAGTTTCTGACGATCCCCCACAATCCGAACAAGAGCTGGGGATTAGCTTTCGCTAGCGAAACCATTGATGGCATTCCCTACACCCGCGAGGACTGGCGCCTTAGGGAGAAATTTGAGCCTTTGGTTGAGATGTTCCAGATCAAGGGCAACTCCGAGTGTGTACTTGGCTTTGGTGCCACCGATGAAGAGTGCGGCTTCGAACAGTTCTTCCCGGTCTGTGAGGAAGGACAGATCACGCTGTGCATTCACCCAACATCAATGGCCCGTGATGGTCTTAAGAAAGGACTGGTGTTGGAGGAGTCTCTCGGCTTTAACCCCATGAAGTTTGGCCTCATGGCCTCGACTGATACCCATAATTCGAACCCGGGTGATGCGGAAGAATGGGACTACCGCGGTGCCAACTCTTACATAGGCTCGCCCGCTAAAGCACGGCTTTCAGACGGCCTGCGACAACCCAAAGTGGCCAACCCGGGGGGTCTCGCCGCGGTCTGGGCACCGGAAAATACGCGCGATGCATTGTTTGATGCCATGAGCCGACGCGAGGTCTATGCGACGAGTGGAACACGCCCAACGCTTCGCTTTTTTGCAGGTGCCAATTTGCCCGAAGACCTCGCGCAAACAGGCGATCTGGAAGCTGCGTATGAAAACGGAGTCCCCATGGGAGGCACCTTGAATGCTGAAGATGGTGCGCCGCGCCTATTCGTGTGGGCAACGCAAGACCCTGACCATGCACCGTTAGCGAAGATACAAATCATCAAAGGCTGGCTCGAGGACGGCGAGGCACGCGAAAAAGTCTTTGAGGTTGCCTGCGCCGATACCGATGCCAATAGCACCTGTGTTTCGACGCTAGCGCCAGTCGATCTCAGTGACTGCTCCTGGTCTGATACTGCAGGTGCACCTGAACTTCGCGCGGACTGGGTAGATCCGGACTACGATGCCAATCACAACGCGTTTTATTACGCGAGAGTGATTCAGATACCGAGCTGCCGCTGGACAACCTATGACAGTTTGCGGCTAGGACAGGCACCACCGACAGACGTACCGGCGACCATTACCGAAATGGCGTGGAGTTCACCGATCTGGATATCAGCAAGAGACTGAAGCACCGCCCTAAACGCGTACTTTTCGTACTTTCAGGGGTTTTTCCGCGATTTTTCCCGACTCATAGCAAATTTTAACGGCTTTTGGCCGTTTCTAACTGTCGCCTTCCGGCACGTCTTCATTGCCGTCATCGTCCTTATCGGGCGGCGTCAAAATGAGTTTTTGAGGTTTATCTTTCGACTTTCCCACCGGCTCGTTTGTGTCCCATCGCACACATCGATCGATAGCCACATTGCCCTGCGGATTGTCGATGGTGTTACCCAGACTGTACTGACCCGCCACGACACCTGCTTTCGGTGCCACTTCTTTGCTCAAACACTTCGGGAAATAAGGTGTGCTGTCGAGACCCAGTTCTTTCTCGAGCGCAGCGACCTCGCGCTCTTCGGGTGTGGCACAGCCTAAAAGCGTGAAGCCAGTGATGAAAGCAACAACACCTACCAAGAAGCGCATGGGCAATTCCTCTGCTCGATTAATCACAGCTTAGTACGGCACCGCGGGTTTTGCGAGGATGAGCCCCTGAAGAGAGGCCAAGGTAGTGCTGTGGCTGAGTGTATCTCGCTTGAGACATGACTGGACCGACACGTGCCGTGCCCTGCACGCTGCCATAAACCTACTGCAGCCTTATACCTACTGAACCTTATACCTACTGAAATAGCCCCCGCACTGCCCATATGCCGAACCCGACCAAAGTGAGCACCCAATGTCACCTGTGCCCGGTTTTACGCAGCATAAGCATTTAGTCTGCACTGGGCCTTTCCGGTGGAATCGGCTTCGGTAATACTCTCCGGTAAACAACACGATAAGAACCAGTTCCTATGACCCGTAAAACAACACACCGCACCCGATTCACCCTCGTTTTTGGCGCTCTCGCCAGCTCGCTGAGCACCGTGGCCCTGTTTGGATATTCAGCGCTTGCCACCGATCTTCCTGCCTTCAGCGCTGAAGACGTGTTTGAGATGGAATACGCTAACGACCCTCAGGTATCACCTGACGGGTCTCGTGTGGCCTACGTCAGAAGTTCCATGGACATCATGACTGACCGCACACGCCGCACCATTTGGGTGGTTGATGTTGATGGCGACAATCACCGCCCATTGGTAAGTGGCGCCGGGAATTTCAGCTCACCGCGGTGGTCGCCCTCCGGTGATCGGCTGGCCTACCTGTCGAATGCCGAAGGCAAAACCCAGTTGTTCGTTCAGTGGCTCGAAGGCGGGGAAACCGCCAAGGTAACCACTCTGCCCCAGTCGCCACGAAGCATTGTCTGGTCGCCCGATGGAAAACACATTGCGTTCACCCGATTTGTGCCTGCACCACCTCCCACGTTGGCGGATATGCCCACCAAACCAAAAGGTGCTAAGTGGGCAGAGCCAGCAACCGTGGTTGATCGCATGACCTTTCGATTCGATGGTGGCGGCTACCTACCCACGGGCAACCAGCAGGTATTTGTCGTGCCCGCAGACGGCGGTACCCCGCGTCAGATGACCTCAGGGGATTACCCCATCAGCGGGTCGGTTTCGTGGATGCCTGACAACGAATCGATCGTCTTCTCAAGCAATCGACGCGAGAATGTCGAGTACCACCCACGTCAAAATGATTTGTATGCCGCGTCACTAACCACGGGTGAGCTCACTCAAATGACGGACCACGCGGGTCCTGAGGGCAATCCCGCGGTATCACCCAACGGTCGGTATCTCGCCTACACGTCGGCTTCCGACAAACGACAGGGCTATAACCGCGCGGACCTACGTGTTATGGATTTAACCTCGGGCGAGAGCCGTTCGCTGACAGCCGACCTCGATCGTTCGGTGTCTGATATCCAATGGTCGGCCGACAGCAAGAGCGTCTGGATTCGCTACAACGATTTAGGTATGGCGCGTGTTGCCGAGGTTGATCTCAAGGGCAACCTCAAGCAAGCCGATAGTGTGCTGGGCGGCACAGCATTGGGACGTCCTTACACCAGCGGCACGTTCTCGGTCGGCGGCAAAGACCGGATTGCGTACACGCTGGGTCGCGACGATCGACCTGCAGATCTCGCGCTGATGCGATCTGGCAAGCAACCGCTTCAGCTCACAGACCTTAACAGTGACCTAATGGGGCAACGTGAGATGTCGCGGGTTGAGCGCATGGTCTGGCCCTCCTCCCACGACGGACTGGAAATTGAAGGCTGGGTGATGAAACCACCCGGCTTTGACCCCGAAAAACAGTACCCCATGATTTTGGAGATCCATGGCGGACCGCACTCGGCCTATGGCCCGAACTATTCGACCGAAGCACAGTTGTTTGCGGCGGCAGGCTACGTGGTGTTCTACACCAACCCCCGTGGCAGCACGAGCTATGGCGAGAAGTTCGCGAATGAAATCGACCTGGCCTACCCCGGCTACGACTACGATGACCTGATATCAGGCGTGGATGCACTTATCGACAAAGGCTATGTAGATAGCGAGCAACTGTTTGTTACCGGCGGCTCCGGTGGTGGCGTCTTGACCGCCTGGATTGTGGGTAAAACCGATCGATTTCGCGCCGCCGTCGTCGCTAAACCCGTCATTAACTGGGCGAGCTTCGTGTTAACCGCCGATCTCAACTACTTCTTCGCGACCACCTGGTTCGATGCAGCCCCGTGGGAGGACTACGAGAGTTACTGGAAGCGCTCACCACTGTCATTGGTGGGTAACGTCTCCACGCCCACAATGCTGCTCACGGGCGAAGAGGATTACCGAACACCCATGAGCGAGACCGAGCAGTACTACCAAGCCTTGAAGCACCGCGGCATTGATACGTTGATGGTCCGCATCCCCGGTGCGAGCCACAGCATTTATGCGCGGCCCTCTAACCTCATCGCTAAGGTCAACAACATCTTGGCATGGTTTGAGCGTTACAGAGGCAATGTGGGCGACGCACAGGAAGGTGCGGCTGAGTAAGCCGCACCCACACACCGAAAACGAAGCAACGACAGCCCTAGTAAAACCCACAAAAAAGATTCTTAAGAAGGTAAACCCATGCGATTACTCTTTACTGCACTCACGTTAGGCGCCATCACGCTGAGCACCATAGCACTGCCAGCCAGTGCGGCTACAAAGCAAGAGGTCGAAAAGCTTCTCGAGCGACTAAAATCAGGCGACCTTGATGCCAATGTTCTGCTCTACCCCACTGCTGATCGCCGTGTGGCCTTTGCGCATACCAATGCCTGGATGCCGACGCGCCCCTTATTCCCATCCGAGAATCCCTATGCCCTGACCACACAGATCGACAGCGACCTTGAAAATGTGAGTTATCAAGTCGGTGGTGAAACGTTCACGGTTGGTGATTTTCTGAAGCGGGAACCCCTCATGGGTATGGCGGTCGTCAAAGGCGATACCATTAAGCTTGAGCACTACGCTAAAGACCATAGTCCGGAGTCTGTCTGGGTTTCGTTCTCGGTAACCAAGTCCTTCACCTCAACCCTCATTGGTGCCGCGGTAAAAGATGGGTTCATCGGCAGTACTGATGACACGGTAGAGACCTATTTACCGCGACTCAAAGGCACGGCTTACGGCGCAGTATCGATTAAAAACATTTTGCAAATGTCCTCGGGCGTTGCATGGAACGAGAACTACGCCGACCCAGACTCCGATGTCGCCAAAGCAGGTACCTTCCAAGGGACACAGCTGACGGACTACTTGGGAACGCTGCCTCAGAAACACAAGCCGGGTACGGTCTTTAACTACAACACAGCCGAGAGCAATCTGCTGGGCGAGGTGTTGAGAGCGGCGGTCGGAAACTCGGCGACTGACTACATGAACGCCAAAGTCTGGCAGGGTTTTGGCATGGAGCACTGGGGTAACTGGATGCAGTCTGCCCCGTTTGCTGGCGAAACCGGCGGCTGCTGCATCAGTGCATCCGTCCGTGACTATGCACGACTCGGTATCTTCGTGAAAAACGGCGCAGTGAATGCGGCAGGTGAATCCATTGTGCCGGACGGCTGGATGGCTGAGGCAACCACTCCCTCAAAGGGCTATGAAGGCTACGGTTACAAGTGGTGGCTCGAGGGCGGCGGCACCTACATGGCCGCGGGCATCTTTGGCCAGTTCATCTTTATCGATCCTAACAATGACGTCGTGATCTCGATGCACAGCAATGCGCCCGCAGCCGTGGAAACCAACTATCACGCCCATGCCGATGCTGCGATGAAGGCGATTGCCGCGTCATTCGGCTCCTAAGCTCTGGTTTATAAAGGCTCACAAAGTGCACGTTGGTTTCCGGCACCTCTTTTCTTGGGCAACGGTTTTTAAACAGCCCTTTAAGACAGCGGTGAGCCTCTACCAGTGAGCCTTCAAGCTGCGATGAGAGGCTAGTCCCTGCCCAGTATGAGTGTGGGCACACCGTGGGTTTTGTCACGCACTGTGCAAACCCTGGTGCCGGGACGCCGGCCGGTGCGAATCTCTGAAACATCAAAACCACGCTCAGTGAGCTCGCTATGGGTCGCTTCGATATTGTCCGTACGCCAGCTCAAACCGAAAAAACGATCCCGCTCGGGACCCAGAGGCTTCGATAACGGCTGGTAGACCTCAACAATGAGATCACCGCAGCGAAAGAACATCAGACGCGCATCCCAGTTCTCGTTGGTGAGATCGAGCCGCATATCGAGCTGCAAGCGACCACTCAGTAACGCAGAGGTAAAGTCTCCATCCCCACTGGCCACCACCGCATGATCAAGACCTGACAAGGCCCCGGGGCTTGGCAAATCGCCGGACTCAAGGTCACGCGCGGCCGTCAGAGCCAAGTTCACGCTACGAGTGGTCTCCGGATTGAGGGCAAGAAAGTGATCATCCGACACATTATCAACGATCTCGATGCCTACATTGGGCAGTCGGCGACGCGCGGACTCCAAGTCAGGGCAGCCAAAGACCAGCTGTTTGAGGCCCTGTCTCTCAGAGGTTTCAACCAATCGCAGGCAGGTATTTGCCAGCTGAAAGCTCACTGAAGAACCGCCTCGGAACTCTCCTTCCTGCCCGCCAGTCCCCGTCAGAGCCGCATAATCAATCGCTGCAGCAGCCAGGTCGTTGACACCAACAACGACAGAATCGAGCTGAGAAATCATTCGGGACATGACGCCCTTCCTTGGTTTTGATCATCTAAGTCAGAGCCACTAGGATACGTGGCCGCTTTTTCAAACCCAAGGGTTATCGCCTGCTGAAGGAAAATCTCAATTGGCTCGTCAGTGCACCGTCCCGTTTCAGGCGAGAGGATTGGTTTTTTGTGCGTCTCGCGTGTTTTACCGAGCTATGTCAATCTGGGCCAATCGTAGTTATTCCAGGCAATCGCATCTGTTAACACGGTTCAGTCCTCACTTTGCTCAAACGGCAACCGCCGTGATGCATGCTCCCAACCATCCTGAAGTCTGACGCCAATACCAATGAGCCGCACCGGCATCTCACGCCGCTGCCAGCCCTCGATAAGCAACTGGCGGTAATCAGACTCAACGGCTGCGGTCCCCACACGCTCGACCGTTGTGCTGCTGAAGTCGGAGAATTTCAGTTTCACAAAGGCCTTGTGGATGCTTTCGCTAGCATTCGCTGACTCAATGCGACCCAGCAATTGCTCAAAGAGCTTGTCGACGTACGGCTCCCAGACTGTGGGTCCTGCCAGGTCCTCGCCAAAGGTGGTTTCAACGCTGATCGATTTGCGGATGCGGCTCGGCTGGACCGGGCGCTCGTCTTTGCCACGCGCGCGCTCGTGAAGCACAACGCCAAACTTACCAAAACGGCGAATGAGGTCGTGCAGTTCCCACTCGCGGATATCCGCGCAGGTCTTGAGACCGTAGCGGTGCATTTTTTCAGCAGTAACTGATCCCACGCCCGGTATCTTTTTCACAGGCAATGCGCCGACAAAGGCGTCGACCTGCTCGGGCGTCACAACGGTCAATCCGTCGGGCTTTTTCCAGTCCGAGGCGACCTTGGCGATAAACTTATTTACTGAGACACCGGCCGAGACCGTGATATCGAGCTCCTTTTGTACCTTGGCCCGAATTTCCTTTGCGATTTTCGTCGCAGTCAAGCTCTCGCCACTCGACTCAGACACGTCCAGATAGGCCTCATCCAGCGACAGCGGCTCGATGATTTCGGTGTACTCCTCAAATATGCCGCGCATGGCTTTGGACGCCTCGCGGTATTTCATGAACTGCGGCGGTACGACGGTTAAATGCGGACAGAGGCGCATGGCATGCGCGGTGGACATGGCTGAGCGCACCCCGAACTTGCGCGCATCATAGTTGGCCGTCGTGAGTACACCCCGACGTTCGGCACTGCCCCCAACCGCCATGGGGATACCCCGTAATGTGGGGTCATCACGCATCTCTATGGCGGCGTAAAAGCAATCAGCGTCGATGTGAATGATCTTGCGCTGCATAACAGTTCGACTCAGTCAGACGTGAAGGCAGCCATGGGAGATCTACCCCTCAAACCACGCACTGAGCGACGGCTTAGTGACCTTACCGAGCGCGTTGCGCGGCAAAGCTTCGGCGAAAATCCACTCTCGAGGAACCTTATAGCCGCTCATACGTTCGCGTGACCACCGAACGAGGTCATCCTCAGAGACAGAGTTAGCCAGAACCACAGCGGCGGCAACAATCTCACCCCACTCATCATCCGGCACACCAATCACGGCTACTTCGCTGACATCCGGGTGCTCAAGCAAGGTAGCCTCAATCTCGAGTGCAGAAAGCTTGTAACCACCCGACTTGATGATGTCGATGGAGGCGCGCCCCAAGATGCGATAGGCACCTTCATCAATAACCGCAATGTCGCCGGTCAGAAACCAGCCGTCGGCAAACGCCTTTGCAGTGGATTCAGGGTTACCCCAATACTCTCTGAAGGCTGTGCGGCTTTTCACCGCTAGCTCACCGGGCGTTGCTGGATCGATAATTTCCTCTCCACTCTCGCTGACACGCTTGATCACAACACCGGGCAAGGGTTGTCCCACATGGCCGGGCCGACGCTCACCCTCGTATGGGTTGGAAAGCGCCATACCCAACTCGGTCATGCCATAGCGCTCCAAGAAGCGCTGGGATGTCAGCGTTTCCCATTCATCAAAGAGTGGCACCGGGCAGGCAGCAGAGCCCGAGACGTTGAGACGCATGTTGGCGAAGCCCTCGGTTACTTGGTCACGCGTGGCTTCATCCAATGTCTTCAGATAGGCAATGAGTTTGACGTAGATGGTAGGCACCGCCATGAAGACCGAGTAGCGATCGTCCGCCACCTTTTGACACACTTGCTCGGCATCGAACCGCGCGTAAAGATCGACCGTGGCGCCCCGCCACAACGCACAAAGCAATATGTTGACGATGCCGTGAACGTGATGGAGCGGCAGAAACAATGGAATAACATCGGTCGCTTCCCAGCCCCAGGCCTCAATCAGGGAAGTCACCATTGCCGAGACGCTAGCGACCGTATGAACGACACCTTTGGGCTTACCGGTGGTACCGCTGGTGAAAACAATGAGCGCACCCTGCTCGCCCGCCAGCGGCAAAGCACTCGGCGCCTCCGCCTCGGGTAAGTCTTCGACCGCAAGCTGCTCAACTCCCAGCTCGTGGCAGACGCCATCAAGCGCCTCCGAGCGCATCTCACTGGGGAGAAGCAGTCGTCTAACACCGGCAACCGATAGACAGTGCGACAGCTCGCCTGCACTCGCGTGAACACTCAGAGGAACGGCAATACCGCCTGCGGCTACAACACCAATAATGAGCGCCGCGTAATCAAAGCTCGCGGGATACAGGAACGCCACGCGCTCTTCTTTTAATGACTCTTCACCGTTCAGCAGCCCCGCAACAACACGCATTACGGCATCGTTTAACTCGGTGTAAGTGAGACTCCGCTCACCATCAACCAGCGCGATCGCCTCACCCGCCTGGTGGAGACTCGGAAACCATGCCGCCTTCTGAGTACTCATCGGATCAGTGCTCACCGGCAAACACCCAGAGAAGCAGTCCACCGATAACCAGCGGCAAGGCGAAGCTCAGAAACAGGCTGTACATACCCCAGCCAGCAGAAATGAGGGCGGCTGCCAACAAGGGCGATGCGATAGCGCCGGTTCGTCCCAACCCAGCAGCCCAGCCCACGCCGGCGGCACGTACATCACTCGGATACGCCTGTGTGGCCAATGCATAGAGGCAAGTAAAGCCGCCGTGCAAAAACACGCCCCCAATAAACATGAGCGTCATGAGGCTACCGAGCGCAGTGGGTTCGGTTAACCCGACGTACGTTAGTACGCCACCGGCTGATAGGAAGAACAACGAAAGCAAAGGCACCAGCGGTAAGCGCGTGGTGAGAAACGCAAGTACTAAGATGCCAGGAATGGCGCCCAGATTGAATCCGGTCAGCGCCTCAATACCCTGCGCACGGGTATAGCCTGCGTCCACAAACAATGTCGGTATCCACGACAGCATGAAGTACATGGTGAGGAAACCCATGAAATAAATCGCCCAGAGCACCAGAGTTCGGAGGCGCCGCTCTGCTGTCAAAATCTGCGCAACGGGCGTCGCGCGGGGCCTCGTGACGGTGGCACTCATGCCAGTCACGGCCTCCCGGCTAAGGCGCGCTAATAAACCGTTCACTACTGCCTCTCGTTCCGGTCGGTTACCGGCACGGCTTGCCAGAAACTCGGGCGACTCAGGTAACAACGCCCAG
>CAJWQE010000049.1 GCA_913045375.1 uncultured Halieaceae bacterium
TCGGGGCTGAATCACTATCAGAACGGTAAGGACCGAATAACATCGCCTTTGCGACGCAAGCCAGACGGTACCTTCGAAGTCATCGATTGGGACACCGCGACCCGCGAGATCATGGAGCGCTTCGCCGCCATTCGTGACACGCACGGCGGTGACAAAATCTTTTATTACGGTGGCGGCGGTCAGGGAAATCACTTGCCCGGCGCCTACTCAAGTGCGACCCGGTCAGTGCTGGGTAGCGTCTACCGCTCCAGTGCTTTGGCGCAGGAGAAGACCGGTGAGTTTTGGGTCAACGGTCAAATGTTCGGATCCATGGTCAAAGGTGACTTCCACCATTGTGATGTCGCGTTTTTCCTTGGAAAGAATCCCTGGCATACCCACGGTATCCCCAGAGCGCGCGTATTCCTGCGCGACTTCGCAAAGGACCCCAGCAAAACCATGATTGTTGTCGATCCAGTAGTCACGGAGACGGCGAAAATGGCCGACATTCACCTGCGAGTGAAGCCGGGAACGGATGCGTGGATGCTCGCGGCGATGGTGGCCATGCTGGTTCAAGATGAGCGCTACGCAGCAGCCTGGGTCGATGAGCACACCCAAGGAATTGCAGACATCAAGAGTGCCTTTGGCGCCATTTCGGTCGCTGACTATTGCGCGCACGCGGGTCTAACTGTTGAAGAAGTCAGCGCAGCGGTGGACGCCATTGCGAATGCCAAGGGCATGGCTATGTTCGAGGACTTGGGGGTTCAGATGAATCACCACTCGACACTCATTAGCTACCTCGAAAAACTGGTTTGGGTCCTGTGTGGTCATTTCGGCAAGGAGGGCGGCCACTACGTCCCTGCTTACCTGCAGAATATTGCGGGCAGTGGACGCAGCTCACGCAAGTCACCCGTTGTGAAGGCGCCCATTATCAGCGGCATGATTCCCTGTAATGTGATTGCCGATGAGATACTGACGGAGCATCCGGATCGCTACCGGGCCATGCTCATCGAGTCGGCTAACCCGGTGCATTCATTAGCTGATAGCAATCGGATGCGTAAGGCACTCCGCTCGATGGAGCTAGTGGTTGCGATCGATATCGCTATGACTGAAACGGCGCGCGAGGCCGACTACGTGCTGCCTGCCTCTACACAGTTTGAGAAGTGGGAAGCAACTTTCTTCAACTTCGAATTCCCTGAAAATTACTTCCACTTGCGTAAGCCCCTGTTCGAACCGTTGGGTGAGTCGCTGTCTGAGGCAGAGATTCACGCGCGCCTCGTTGAGGCAGCTGGGGTGATGCCAACCGAGTTGGTTGATGAGCTGCGCAGTTTGTTGAAAGACGAGGGTCGCGCTGCATTCCGCGAACGGTTTATGCAGGCCATGGCTGAAGATGGCATGGTGTCCAAATTGGCCCCTGTCATTCTCTATCGAACGCTTGGCGAAGTGCTGCCCGAGGGGGCAAAAGAGGGCGCCGTCATGTGGCCGCTAACGCTCGGTTTTGCCATGCGTGACAGCGCGAGCTTGGCGCGTGCCGGCTACGAGGGTGACCCCATCACGCAGGCCGATAAGCTTTTCGATGCCATCATTGCGGGGCACTCAGGTGTCGTGTTCTCGCGAGACGATATGTCGACGGCGTGGGAGAGAATGGGACAAGAGGGTGGCATTCAGTTAGCGCTACCCAGCTTGCTGGAAGAGCTCACCGTCCTAGAAGCGGGGCCTATTGACCGGTCAAATTCCGATTTCCCCTTTGCCTTGAGCGCGGGAGAGCGTCGCGACTATACCGCGAACACCATTTATCGTGACTTCGGCTGGCGGCGTAAAGACCCCGATGGTTCTTTGCGTATTAACCCAGATGATGCTGCCAACCTCGGTATTGAAACAGGTGATCAGGCGCGGATTGTGACGGCAGTTGGTTCGGCGATGGCGCGAGTTGAGGTAACAGACCGTATGCTTCCGGGTCACGTTGCGATACCGAACGGGTTTGGCCTTGATAACGAGGATGGGACTCGATCAGGTGTTGCACCCAATGAGCTAACCTCGCTAAGCGATTGCGATAAATTCGCAGGCACGCCACACCATAAATTTGTGCCGGCGCGTATTGAGGCGGTGGCTTAGTTGCCAGTCATCACTGCGGATTAGTTGGGGGAGATTCAGGTCATTGAGCGTTTTCGACCCTGAGGAGCATCCGCATAGGCGGTTAAACGCGCTAACCGGAGATTGGGTTCTCGTATCCCCACACCGCACCCAGCGGCCCTGGCACGGAAAGGAAGAGCCTCCATCAAGGCCCACGCTCGCATCCTACGATGCTGGATGTTACCTGTGCCCCGGCAACGAGCGTGCAGGCGGTCAGACCAACCCTGACTACTCGGATCCGTATGTGTTTCAAAACGACTTTAGTGCGCTTCTCTCGGAGACACCTGAGGGTCGCAACGAGGACCACGATTTGTTGGTGGCAGAGAGTGAGACGGGCATCTGTCGTGTTATCTGTTTTTCTCCGCGCCACGACCTCACCTTGTCTGAGATGTCCGTTGCTGAAATTCATGCGGTTGTCGATCTTTGGACCTCACAATTCGCCGAGCTCGGCGCAATGGAGGGCATTAATCACGTTCAGATTTTTGAGAACAAGGGCGAGATCATGGGTTGCAGCAACCCGCATCCTCATGGGCAGATTTGGGCTCAGAAAACAGTGCCCGATGAGCCTGCCAAAGAGTCGGCACGGATGCGCGCGCATTGGGAAAAAACGGGCCGAACTCTGCTGAGTGATTATCTGGCAGTGGAGCTTGAGCGTGAAACTCGCCTGGTCTGCGCTAACGAGAGTTTCGTTGTCGTCGTTCCTTTTTGGGCAACATGGCCATTTGAGACCCTAATTCTTGCGAGACGTCATTTGCGTCACCTGGGCGATATGACGCCAGCGGAACGCCGAGATCTTGCCGATATTATCAAGCAGCTGACCACACGCTACGACAACCTGTTCGAGTGTAGCTTTCCCTATTCGGCTGGCATGCATCAGTCGCCAACCGACGGTGCTGAGCACGCGGAGTGGGATTGGCATATGCACTTTTACCCACCCTTACTGCGCTCTGCCGAGGTTAAGAAGTTCATGGTGGGCTACGAAATGCTCGCGGCACCTCAACGAGATATCACGCCCGAGTCAAGTGCTGCTCGCTTGCGAGCTGTGTCAGCGACGAATTACGCCGAAGGCGACTAGCATCATCACACCTTAGCCCGACGTAGTACCTGATGGGCAGGCGAAAAAGCAGCAGCATTCTGCTTATCGAGGGGTAACCACACGAGCCTGCCCTGGCTCCAACGCCCAGAATCGTCCTACGTCGATTTGATTGGCTTGTAAGGCAGCGTCTAGGTCGGTCACCGGCTGATCGACTGGCTCCCAGGTAAGCTGAAACACACCAAAATGCATGCCGAGGCTTTGCTCGCTGTTGAGGTCGATATGGGCCCTGACAGCTTCTGCAGGATTCAGGTGGATGTCTTTCATAAACCAGCGCGGCTCGTACGCGCCGATCGGGAGAACACTGAGCGCAAAGGAACCAAAGCGTTCACCTTGCTCCTTGAAGTGCGGTGAATACCCCGTGTCCCCCGCGAAGTAGATGTTTCCCTGGCTTGTCTCAATGACAAAGGAACCCCACAGGGTTCGCATTTGATCAAAAACCCCTCTGGCTGAGCGGTGCTGGCACTCTACAAAATGCACGGTGGTATTCTCCACAATCGTGCGGTCACTCCAGTCGAGTTCAATCGCTTGGTCGTAACCGAGTGAGCGAAGTAATGCCCCATTGCCAAGGCCCGCCACAATGACGGGTTCTTTGTTTTGTTGCTGGCGTAACTGTCTCAGTGTTGCTGTATCGAGATGGTCGTAGTGGTTATGGCTAATCAGTACGAGATCGATTTCAGGTAGATCGCTTATCGCAATACCGGGTGCGCGAATCCGTTTCGGACCCGCAAAGGTGACGGGACTTGCTCTCTCAGACCAGATCGGATCGGTCAAAATGTTCAGTCCATCCACTTGAATAAGGATGGTCGCGTGATTGATGTAAGTGGCACGAATGCCGTCCTCCACGCGGTCTGGTATTACTGACGGCACAGGATTAGGTAGCGATTCTGGCCACGCTGATTCATTCCAGAGGCTTTGCCACAGAAACTGACTGATATCGCTCAGCCCTTTATCTGACCCATCACGGTTATAAAAACGATTCCCGTCCGAGTGATCGCTGATCGGATAAGGTTTTTCGGTAAGTAGGCTGCAAGCGGATAGCATAGACGCCGTGAGCAAGGCCAATGAGGCACGGCTGATTCGTTTTCGATACATCTTCATTTTCATGGCCAATTTACGTCGGCGTCTAAAGAGGCGATCATTTAGATTGAGTTGCTCTAGGTGCACCTCTACACGCTAGCAAGAGTGGCAGCGCATCATGCTTGAACACATCCGATCGCAATTCGCGGCAACGTTTGGCGACGACAACCACCTTCAGGTCATCATGGCTCCCGGTCGTGTAAACCTCATCGGAGAATACACTGATTTTAACGAGGGTTTTGTTTTCCCCATGACTGTCGATCGCGGTGTTTACGTGGGTATTAGAGCGCGTGACGACCAGCGGGTGAGAGTGAAATCGATTCGGTTTGGTGAGCTCATTGACTATCGGCTCGATGACTTTGAAAAACCGGAGCTCGGCCATTGGTCCTGCTACGTTCTTGGTGTTATCGAAGAATTACGGTTGTTGGGCTTGGTTTCGCACGGGTTCGATGCGGTGATAGACGGTAATTTAAATCTGGGTGCAGGACTCAGTTCATCCGCGGCACTCGAGACAGCGACGACCTTGGCGCTTCAGTCCCTCTTTGATTTTGAGATGAGCCGTGTTGATGTAGCGACTTTGTGTCAGCGAGTTGAGCATCGCTACGCCAACGTGATGTGCGGCATCATGGACCAGTTCGCGAGTGGTCTCGGCCGCTCAAATCATGCGCTATTGCTAGATTGTCGAACCCTGTCACACGTGAACATTTCGACCAATCTGGATAAGTACCGCATTGCGATTATCTCGAGCGAGGTCAAACGTGAGCTCGCATCTTCCGCTTACAACGACCGTCGTCTTCAGTGCGAGGAGGGTGTCGCGTTATTCAGGCAGTTCGATCCAACGATAGCGTCCCTGCGAGACGTGACGCCTGACTTATTCGATGCCTACGGAGACCAGTTGTCTGAGATAGTCTTTCAGCGCTGTCGTCATGTCATCACCGAAAACGCACGTGTACTGGATGCCTCGGCAGCGCTTGCAGCGGGCGACCTCACGGAATTTGGGCGATTGATGACAGCATCGCATAACTCGTTGCGAGACGACTTTGAAGTCAGTTGTGATGAGCTCGATTGTCTCGTCGACATTGCAAATGGTACCGAGGGTGTTCTGGGGTCACGAATGACCGGTGCGGGGTTTGGTGGCTGCACCGTGACACTGATTCACATGGATGCCATAGAGACATTGAGGGCGAATTTGCCTCCCTACACTGATCGCTTTGGCCTCAATCCAGAGATGTTTGTTCTTCAGGGTAATCTTGAGGCGGGTCCGGTCAGCGGTTCGTGACTGACACCGCAAAAAACCACCTTTAAATCGGCCGTATTTAGCCTAAACTATCAGTTACGCAATGCTACGTAGTGCGGTAGTCCCTCACTGAGCGAGCAATACATAATGAAAACAACAAGTCGTGCGTTATTACTGTCGGTCATGTTCTCTGCTTTTTTCACTGCGTGTGGTGGTGGGGGTGGTTCTACGTCTGCACCACCTCCGCCAGTGGTCACTCCACCACCGCCCAGCTCTGGAGGAGGCTCATCCAGCGGCGATGAACCTGTCGAGCGTGGACCAATCGAGACAGACCTTGAGCTTAACCAGCGACTGATTGCGGCGGCGTCGGCTGACAGGAGCCAACCCGGCTTTCAACTCTTCATGAGTCCTCACGTCAATCCCATTCTGGCTTTGGGGTCTTATGTCTACGTCACAAATACGCCGAACGGTACGGTTGATGTACTCGATGCGGAAACTCGAGTGGTGGTGCAGCAGATTGACGTTGGCTTGGAGCCAATGAGCTTGGCAGCGAAGCCAGACAGAAGCGAGTTGTGGGTCAGCAACCACGTGTCGGACAGTGTGAATGTGATTGATACCGCGCCCGATTCACCCTTGTTACACACGGTCACCGCGGTCATTGATCACCTCGATTTGCCCTCGGGTGAAGAGGTGTTTGACGAGCCGGCAGGTATTGCCTTTGCTAGCAATGAGAAAGCCTATGTGGCGCTGTCTCAAACCAACCAAATCGCGGTCATCGATGCGACGACGTACGAGGTCACCAAGCTCCTTCATGTCCCTGCTCAGGATCCCAGAGCCATCGCGGTGGTGGGAGATAAATTACTCGTCTTACCCTTTGAGTCGAATAATCAGACTCAGCTCTCAGGGTGTACCGCCGATGGGATCGACGGTGATGTCTGCACCTTCGATGCCATCGAGCATGTTTTTAATAACAACAATGTGTTGTCGCTCAACTACACGGCAGACATTGTTCGTAACACGGATCTTCCAGATCGCGATCTTATAGTCTACAGCACGGAGAACGAGCAGCGCCTTCAATCGGTAAATCACCTAGGGACAATGCTCTATGGCTTGTCTGTTGACGCGTCCGGTGTTGCATACATTGCTCAAACGGATGCGAGGAATGCGGCTAATGGTCGTGCAGGCTCTCAGCAGCACGGCCTCGCCGAGCTCGAGAATCGACCGTTTTTCAACCAAATCACCCGAGTCGATTGTTCGGGGCCTGACGGCTGTTTACCTCAAACACGGCGTTATGAGTTAGAGCCACGACCGCCTGCTCAGCCAGCGGCTGGCAGAGCGCTCGCGACCCCTTACGACCTTGTGGTTCTGCCTGGGGGCGACGCGCTGCTTGGTGTTGCCGCTGCCTCTGACACTGTTTTTCGGATGGATACCGCCTCCGGTGATATTCAGGGTCGACTGGCGGTAGGCGCGACACCGCGTGGCATTACTCTTAGAGGCAGCGGTGAGGCGTGGATTTACAATGCCAGCGACTCCTCTGTGAGCGTTGTATCACTGAGCAATGGATCGCTCGACCTACAGGCAACCATTGCTCTCGAGGATCCGACCCCGAGCGAAATTGCAGTGGGCAGACATTTGTTTGAATCGGCGAAGGCGTCGAGTACCGGCACATTCTCGTGTGCCAGTTGTCATATTGATGGCAATACCGATCAACTTCTGTGGGTGTTGGATACACCCATTTGTGACGTACCCGGTTGCACGCAAATACAGCCGAGACTGACGATGCCCATGCGAGGGTTGAGAGACACCGCACCCTATCACTGGGACGGTGTGATGGGTGACCCTCATGGCGGCAATAACACCGCTAACATCAACGGTTCTATCGAGCCTGATTGCGAGAGCGGCGTGGCGCTTGATTGCTCTCTCGTCCTCGTGGATCGCACGCTAGGATCGACCATGTGCGGCGTTGGTGAGTGCGAGGACGGACCCTCGGGGCGAGCCGGCAAACTGACTGACGAAGAGCGCCTATCGCTTGCCTTGTTTAACTTATCGGTTGCATTCCCTCCACCACCAGAGCGCCCGGAGACTAATCGTTTAACTCCGTCGGCTTTCCAAGGGATGCTCCAGTTCCACATGGAGAAGGACTGCGGTAACTGCCATCGCATGCCGTTTTTGGTGAGTACCAACACACCGGGAACCGGCATGGATGCTCCCACCTGGCGCGGTGCTTATGACCGATGGATGATCCTACCTCAAGGCCGCCTCAATATTTCGGATCTTTTGCGGATCCTGAGTATTCCTGATCACTTTCCGGAGCAGGACATATGGCGGGTAGCCGGGTCTAGCGAGCAGATTTGGCGTATGGTCCTGGAGGGCAGCACGGGTCACACAGGCTCGCTAGGGTCACAAATCGGTATGACACCGGGAACTGCGTTATCAGCTCCAGAGCTTGCGAAACTAGGAACTCTCTTGTCAGCGGCTGATGCGGGATCGGTTGCCTTACGAGCATCGCTTCTCAAGCCAGAGACGGGGGAGATGCAGCAACTGCGTTACGAGAACGGATTGTTCACGGGCATCGAATCGGGAGAGACGTTCAGCGACCAGCAACTAGCAGACCTTACCGAAATGGGTGAGCTTCAGGCGTTGATTACCGCTCACCCACCTGCGAATGTCACAGCGCTGCATCCTCAACCGGGGATTTGGCCTGAGTCGCCGATTGCGCGACAGGCTGCCACGCTCAACGTGGCCGAATTGGATGATGCGAATCGATTAGAGATGCGAGGACGTCACATCTATCCGGGCGCTAAGATCTTTGTGGAAGGCGAACTAGTTGACGGCTCGGTTAACTGTATCAGTGGTGAGCTACCTAATTGTGTGGGTGAGCAGATTGAGGTCGTATTATCAGAGCCGCCCGATCGCGGTGGTTTCTTTCAGCTACAGCTACAAAATCCGCTGGGTAAGTTCACAAACGACTCCTTTTATTTCTCAGAGCAAGTCGAACCCTCGTTACGTGAGGGCTCTATTTTAGCGAGCCGTGGTGATCTCGTTGACTGCGGTTTGCCCTCGAGTAGTTGGGAGTTCACCGAGTTCAATGGTTCGGCTCGTTGCGAGCGGTCCAACAGAACGATCATCGCTGATATCAATACGGCCAGCCAGCAAGAGCCCTGGCGTGTGCAGGTGTTCCATAGAGTACCCATCTACAAGGACCGAACCTATACGGCCTGTTTCTCGGCGAGGAGTTCCTTGGATAAGCGGATTTACACCTACCTCGACCGTGGCGCTGATGTCTATCAGCTTCTGGGCGCGACCCAGAAGGTCGCCTCTAACGTCACCTCCGATTGGCAAACGTTTTCCCAAACGTGGACGGTGGATAGGACTGATATCACCAGCCGACTCGCCTTCGATCTCGCTGAGACACCGGGTACCGTAGAGCTCGCCGATATAACGTTGGTGGAGGGCGACTCTTGTCTTTGAGTGGCGTTACGAAGAGTAAGCTGCCCGTTCTCCTTGGATTTATTTAGCGTCATGCCGCTGCGTCAGAGATCAAAAATACACCTCGCTGGGACCGCAATCGAACTTTGAGCAATCGAAAAAAAGTGCTTCTAACAGCTCTCCAACTTGGACAGGTGTCTAGTTTTTGCATAGACAGAGCTTAAACAAAAAAAGGATTTTCTCGGTCTGATAGACGGGCCTCCCGTAGCAAACATAGGTACAAGCGGTTGAACCGCGCTACGGAGGTGAGTAATGCAGTCAGTAACGTTCGGCTTGATGGCCCGGTTGGCGTCACTTTGTTTGGTGCTTTCCGTTTTGTCGTCGTGTGGTGGTGGCGGAGGTGGTTCTGATTCTGGCGGCTATTCATCGGGCAGTGGCGGTTCATACGGGACTGCCAATAACGCACCCAGGTGGTCCGCAGACTCTGAAGCGGTCGAGGTCGCGGAAAATTCGACCGAGATTTCCCTGACCGCTACGGCTTCTGATGCTGATGGGGACACACTCTCGTACAGTATCAGCGGGGATGACGCTGGAAGCTTCTCAGTTGCCTCATCAGGCGCACTCAGTTTTATCACCGCCCCCGATTTTGAGTCGCCGCAGGACGCCGATACGAATAACGTCTACGAGCTTTCCCTCGATGTATCGGACGGGTCTGCGACCGCCTCACTGTCAGTCACTGTTACGGTCACCGATGTCGATGAGGGCTCTGGCGCCTCTGGTGGTCCCGTAACAGGCGTTGTTGTTGCAGGTTCCTACCTCAGTGAAGCACTGGTATTTCAGGACCTAAACGAGGACGGAGTGAAGGACGAGGGTGAGTCAGGGGCAACAACTAATGCGCAGGGCGCCTTCTCCTTTGAAGTAGATGATTATGCCGCAGGTAAGATTATCTCGGTCGGTGGCGTTGAGCCGGAATCTGGCACTGCCTTTGGTGCGAGCTTCAGATTGAGCGGTGGTACTGCCTCGGAAGAGGCGCTCGTCATCTCGCCCCTAGGGTCCTTGCTAGAAGCCGCACGAGCCAGTAATGAGGAGCGTGTCGTTCAAATTTTGCAGTCCCTGCAGGTCAGTGAATCGGCCGCGATTAGGGATCCCCTCGAGGCAATCATTGCAGGTGAGGAAGGTTCGGTCGCATTAGCACTTAACCACGTGCAGCTTTCGATTATCACGGCCTCGCTGTCTGCAATTACGGGGCTGTCGACACTTGAGGTCGAGTCTGCGGTTGTGGAGCGGGCGGCTACCACAGATACCTTATTACAATTTTCAAGCATACAGTTACTAGCGGACGTTGCCGCTGACATCAATGATGCTTCATTGAACGCTTTTATCACGGATGTTACTGGCTCACTTGGACGTTTCTTACAGCAGATCGTTGCTGACGATACATCGACGTTGGCGCAGTTCACCGATGTTGGCTTGCGCGTGGTGGTGAGTGATAGCGTTGCCATTGCATCAGGTGACACTGCGTTAGCAGACACGTACAGAGGAGCGATCCTCGGGCGGTTAGAGGACAACTCTGCTCTCACCAACCTGACATCTCAGCTACCCGACTTTAATGAGTTTAGTTACCGCATCGACGAGGGTGCTGCAGGAGGGTTTCAGTATACGATCGACGGCGCTGATGCGACAGCGACTGATATCATCGTTTATGCACGCGTTGGCGATACGATCCGCTTTGACAACGTGGTGTCATTGACGTCACACCCCTTCAGACTGGGAAGCAGTCCCGAGTCATCGCCGTTGTCTGAGGCGCAAGGTGTTGTCATCGAAAACAATCATCACGTGGCCCTGATCGTTAACGAGAACACGCCGGTCACCATCTATCCGTACTGTCAGGTCCATAGCAACATGTTCGATAGGGGTCGAATCGAGATTGTCGAATCATTCGAGGGGTTGCAGTTCCCCGGTTTCGGCGCGTCACCGCTTCAAGTTCGAGGTGTTGTCACCACAGGCAAGTACGACGGTGCGGCTGGATACACCTACGATGTGTACTTATCTCAGGAGTCTGCGGAAGCGGCTTCAGATTCAAACGTACACCAACACCGCATGCAGGACATGCCCGAAGTGCCTTTCTTCATGCCCGATGGGCAGGGGTACCACGGTGCAGTCGAGTCATCTGGCCGCACAGAATTCAAGCCGATAAGCGTTCAAGATTGACGTATTGCGCCGCGGGATCTGAGTCGGCTAGCTCGCAAGCCCGGGGATTTCGCAGAACATATCGGCCTCGACCTTAACGCTAACAGCTGAGTTGGCATGTGCGCCGACGCACCATGATGGCATGACCATCGAATACACACCCGAGCCGCCGGCCTGCAAAATCAAGATTTGTTCTGGTCCCTTGAATGCCATGCGGTCTTGTGGATCGGGCCCTGCAAATTGGCTGAACAAGCGCTTAACGATGCTCGCTTCGACAAAGCTGCGCTGGTACAGCTCCTGAGCGATGTCCTCTCGAGTGAGTCCAGCCCCATGCAAAATGGCACTGTGCTCAGGGTTCAATACCACCGTTGCGCATCCACCCGTCAGTGTGCCGTTGTTACTGGGCGGGTTAGCTAAGCCCATGGCTAGGAGTTCAAGTAGCGACTTGTAGCTATTGGGATCATCGCCGTCACCGGCGTAGATAACCGAGTGAGGTGCCTCTGAACCCAGCACCGTGACCACACTGTCGTCCGCATCGAAACCACGACTCACATGGAGCGGTGTGAAGGGACTGTTTTCTTCATCTTCGGCCAAACAGAAGGTGAACTTCCCCGGATGACCGAGCAGCGCCATGTCGGAACTACCTGGTCGTGCCTTACCAATGTTAATCATGGTCAGCCGGAGGGCTCGCCCAATGGTGGCGTTGGCACGATGACCCGGACCGAGGGCGCCTGTACCTGACGCAATCGGACCGCAGGTATGTCGTGCTGGCCCGTTAACGATAATCAAGGGCGCCGTGCAGTGCGTTGTAGCCTGCATTTCGGTGAGATCGAACTCGGGATCGATCACTGCTTTCACCGCCGCGACCACGACCGGCATGTAGTCTGGCAGACAGCCCGCCATGACCGCTGCAATCGCTACTTTTTCAACGGTTGCGATACCGTGTCCCGGTCCCATAGTGCCTAGCATCATGTCCGCTTCGAGCCCTGATGCCAGAACCATTCGATTGACGCGCTCGGCCGTAGGGATGACGACTGGAAGGCCATCGGTGCAGCCGAGGCGATGAAGTTCTTCGAGTGCTGCCTCTTCGTCTCGCGCGGATAGGGTACTAGTCACTGCTTGCCTCAAGCGCGGCTAGGATTTCCTGGGCTACGGAGTCAGCAACCGCCGTCATGTTTTCCGCGCCGGTTCCTGCAACGGGATGCGGCAGTTGAACTCTGGGTGCGCCAGGCATACCCAGTGATTCAGCGACGAAATTGCCTTGCGCCCAGAACTCCTCAGTCACCAGTGCTACCGAGGGTATGCCAAGTTTGGCGAGGTTTATGCCGTCACGCACGGTGCCGGTAGTGCAGGAGCCTCAGTGCCCGTAGGCGGCGATGACACCCACGCAATCGCCACCAATCTCGCCAAGTAGTTTCTCGGGCGCAGCGATGGTGGCATTTCCTTTGTTGTAGGCCTTGAGGTTAATCCCCGGTCGAAGCCGACCAATCGCTTTTCCAACCTCATCAAGGAAGGGCACGGAGTCGGGAAATCCGTTGGCAAGTAAACCAATGGTTGTGGCACTCCCACCGTCGACCTCTACGGATAAATCATACGGCGTATTTTCAATGCCAACGTCGGCATCTGGATTTAAAAACTCAATCATGGGCAATCCTCTGAAACCAAGACTGTTATCGCCAAGAACCCCTGTGACTGTCAAGAGCAGCATTGAATTATGAGGTTCGCTGGGATGGATTTTGACCAGTACAATAAAGGCTCGAGATGAAGGATGAGCTATGGAACGCATCGAATTAGCGCAGGGGCTGTCGTTTAGCCGGCTTGTTTATGGCATGTGGCGGCTCGCAGACGACAGCGATACGTCAGTGAAGCATGTCGATGCCAAAATTAACGCAGCGCTCGATCAGGGCATCACGACATTTGATCAGGCGGATATTTACGGTGGCTATACCGCCGAAGCTGTGATGGGAGCGGCAATGAGGGCGAACCCCTCACTGCGCCAGCGGATGGAAATTGTCTCCAAGTGCGACATTGTCATCGATGCAGGCCGCCACTCCGGAGCACGTGTTAAGCACTACAACACTACCGCAGCGCATATTAACGCCAGCGTCGATGCCTCTCTTGCAGAAATGGGTATTGATGAGATTGATGTGCTTCTTGTTCATCGGCCAGACCCTTTCATGGACCATCATGAAACAGGTGCAGCGCTCGATGCACTCGTAGATGCTGGGAAGGTCCGCGCGGCGGGCGTGTCTAACTTCAGACCCTGGGACTGGAGCTTGCTCCAGTCGGCCATGCGTCACCCGCTTGTGACCAATCAGATTGAGTTGAGCCTTAAACACATAGCGCCATTCACCAATGGTGACTTGGCTTTCCATCAGCAGCACGGGCACGTTGTCATGGCGTGGTCCCCTCTGGGTGGTGGCGACCTGATGACTGCCTCAAATGAGTTGACCCATCGCTTGGATAGCATTGCCAAACGATCGGGTGTCGATCGGGCCGCGGTAGCCACGGCATTCTTATTAGCTCATCCGGCTAAGATCACGCCAGTCCTAGGCACTAATAATCTCGATCGAATCTCGTCAATCTCAGCAGCGGAAACCGTTCAGCTCGACCGGCAGGACTGGTTCTCCCTTTACGAAGCTGCGCTGGGGAGCGAGGTACCGTGAGGCCCTCGGGGACCTTTTTCATAGATGAGTCAGAAGGGCCCCTCGGACCACCGCGCGATTCAGTGCAGGTCTGTGTCGACCTGATCCTTTGCTGAGTTTGCTCTGCGCAGGTCAGGAACAAAGAAGTCCTCCAAGCCTTGATCAGAGTCTTTTTTTAGCCAGTGTTCGGGAAATTCAGCGGCTGTCGAGCGATCTCTCTCTCGAAAAACAGCGCCGGAGCTAAATTTTTCAGTGTAGGGAACTACATGCTCTCCCTTGTTGTTACTCAGTCTGTTGAACAGCTGCCGACGCATGTTCGCCACAATAGAAAGATACTTGGGATTATTAATGAGGTTATTCATTTCTTTGGGATCTGCTCGCAAGTCATAAAGTTCCTCTGTATCCCAAACTCCGTGATATTGAATGAGCTTATAGGCGTCAGTGCGAAGCGCGAAGGTGGTGGGCGTACTTGGAAAGTTAAACTCCCAGTAGTACTCGTAGAGTAGCTCATCCCTCCATTCATCAATCTCGAGACCCTTTGCCAGCGAAAGGAAACTCTGACCTTCGAATTGCGCTGGTGAGGTTAATCCCGCTATTTCCATAACCGTAGGCGCGATATCCAAGTTTGCGATCATTTCGGACACCGAAAGACCTTGCTCAATAACGCCTGGCCCCCAGGCAATTAAGGGCACTCGCATCGATTCCTCGTATGCATTTCTTTTGTCGATTAGCCCGTGCTCTCCGAACAAGAATCCGTTATCCCCCATCAGCATGACAATCGTATTCTCTGCATATCCATTTTCAGATAGCCAAGCCAAGAGGCGACCCACACTGTCATCAACTGCCGACATAGCTCTGTGGTACTCCATTTTGTACGCTTGGACATCAAGTGAACTGTGGTATGGGAAATCCACACCGTGCCAGCTATTACGCTGATTTTTCACCCACATTGGTTTCCCCGCGTAGTTCTCGGCCGTATCTGCTTGACTTGCGGGCACCGGAATTTTTCGATCGGAATATTGAGTTGCATGGCGCGCGGCGGGGGAGAAGTTCGCATGTACTGCTTTGTGCGATAAATAAAGGAAAAATGGCCGCTCAGACGTACGCTGGGACAAATAATCGATCGCATAGTCAGTCAGCTCATCTGTTATGTAGCCTTTTTGAAAGACGTGCTCACCGTTGACGTTGAGTTTATTCATCTCGCCGTTACGCAATTTAGTGGGGTAGTAATGACCCTGTCCCGCAAAACTTACCCAATGGTCAAACCCTGGTTGTGGATCATCAAGGTTGCGAGTTGCTGAAGCAGCTTCACCCATATGCCATTTCCCAATGAAGGCGGTGTCGTATCCTCCTTTTTGTAGATACTGGGGAAAGAAAACGCTGTCAGGATTTGGCGGTGCATTGTTATCGACCACACCATGATTGTGCATGTATTGGCCGGTCAAAATGGTGGCTCGGCTGGGAGAGCACAGGGCCGTCGTCACAAAGGCGTTTTTGAAGTGGACTCCCTCTTGAGCCAGCTTGTCGATATTCGGTGTATCGATAACCGGATTCATGAATCCCAGCTCATCGAATCGCTGATCGTCAGTCAGGATGTAAATGATGTTGATATCGGAGGCGGCAGTAACGTGACTTTGGGGTTCGGCGCGCAGTTCTGTAGTCGATTCAACATCATCGCAGCCGGTGAGGAGCCACCCTGCTAGCACGATTATAAAAACTGGCACAGCGGATATTCTTTTAGCTCTGGTCACAATGTTGCTCCTAGTGTTGGTGACTGCGCTTCGTGGGACCAAGGGGTACCCACAGTCTTTCGCAAGGCAAAGCGTTCGCATTTTAGTATTGTCGTAACGCCATTATTTTCTGGATAGCGAGATAGAAACTTTGTGTGTACGGCCCCATTTTTTCCTGGTTTTTCCCAACTCAAGCTCTCTTCGGGTGTTTCGGCGTTAACTGTCAGTAAGTAGTCATCTAGCAATCGCTCTAAAGCTTGGGTGCACTCTGGATTGTTATCAGCTAGGTCGATGCGCTCGTAAGGGTCTGTCGCTAGATCAAACAGTAATGAGCGCGCAGAGGTATGAAAGCGGACTAGTTTCAGTGAGTTGACCCGAATCGCAGAGTGGGGTTCGTTCAATCCAACGGCATTGTAGTGAGGGAAGTGAAATACGAGGCCATGTTTTGGACGCGCTAGTTGGTCGTTGGGTGTTGTTAGTAAAGGGCGGAGGCTCACACCGTCGGTATCATGGCTCAGGTGCTCGGTTGCACCCGTCAAATCGGCGAATGTCGGAAGCAAGTCATAACTAATGACGGGCTCACTAGACTGTGAGTTAGGGCTGATTGATGGACCCACGACCATAAACGGTACACGAATCCCTCCTTCCATTAGGTCCCACTTTCCTCGTAACAGCGGGTAGTTCATACCTTTCTCATAGGGTCTTCCTTGGTTGAGTTTCTGAGGCAAAACTGGCATCCCACCGTTATCCGAGGTGACGATGAAGTAGGTGTTGTTTTCGAGCCCAAGCTCTCTGTAGGTCTCAAACAGCGCTCCAATTGCCGTGTCCATGTCTAGCAGCATAGACGCGTAAGCGATATTGCTATGGAGGTCGCCGGGCTCCTTTTCTTCAAAGTATCTAAATGAGCGGCCGCTGTATTCGAGATTCGAGTGAAGTGCATAATGCGACACCTGTACAAAAAAGGGCTGCTCTTTTCGCAGACTATCCTTTATGAAGTCGATTGCACGCTCTGTGATTGCTTCAATGCGCTTTGGATCGTCTTTTTCATAACCTCGCCACTGCTCCTTTTGATCCTCAACGTATCCACCTTCTTTATTGCCCGTCTTTCCATCACTCACGTCGTATCCCAGTTGAGCGGGTTCGGCGTCAATGTGCCACTTTCCGAAATGGGCGGAGCGATAATTTGGATTGGCGAGCTTTAATAATTGAGGAATCGCCAGCTGGTCGTGATCGACTCGGTTTGGACCTCGAACTCTAGTGTGGCGAAGTCGCGCAGGAGATTTTCCAAATTGGATGCTGTACCGCGTAGGAGAGCAGACAGGAGCCGCAGCATACGCATTCGAAAAACGCACTCCGGAGGCGCTTATCAGGTCGAGCGATGGCGTGTAATGGAAATCGCTTTGACTTTCTTTGGCGTCTTTATCCATTGGCGAGGACATTGAACTCCAGCCCTGGTCGTCAGTCAGGACGAGAATGAAATTTGGTGAGGTGTCTTGAGAGGCGAGAGCAGGCGCTTGAAGCCACAAAATAACGGCAACAAACAACCAATCGATGTTGGTTGATTTAAGGGCTTTCACTGGCTGTCCCGGCACCTATCACAGGTGCATCCTGCGCAATCAGGTTGCCAAAAATATCCACGTTTGGAATCTCGGTGATGTGCGAAAAGATACCTTTTCCTGCCGCAGGGAAAGGCGGATGAACAATAGGCTCCCCCGTAAAATCCGAGGGAATAGCGAACGCCTCTAGGCTTGTTGCGCTGACATCCATTGCCAGTGCTGAGAGATGAGGTGCTTCATCCATAGCGATGAGCGCTGGTGCTACCGCCCCTGAGAACAGGTTATTGGAAATAATACTTCCATTGTCGTCATTCCAAACAACGAGTACTCGACTACCAATCCGACTATCGGGCGTTGCGATAAAGGCATTATTTCGAAGAGCAACGTTTTCACCGTTAATCTCTACCTGAGGTGCGGAATCAGGGAAGGTAACGTAGGTATTGTTGTATATGTGGATGTTTGAAGACGGCAAGCGTTTGGGTGCCGCAAAGTCACTGACGAATATGGTTTTACCGGGAAACTCACTTTTGATGCCTTCTGGCCGATCCACTCGGGCAACGCGAGTACCGTCCCCCACGCTGACGTTATATCGCCAGATAACGTTGTCATTTTTGCCCAGAATTTCTGTGCCGTAGCCCTCGTTATCGTAGAAAAAATTGTACTGTACGAGGACATTCTTATTGCCGAAGTCTACGTGAAGACCACTTGAGTCATTGTGACCGCGTGAGCCAATGGCAGCATTGAACTGGGCAACGATATCGCGCGAACGAAAGAACCATGCGCCGCTTCCTCTGGTGACGGAGACATTTTGATTGGTACGAGAACCCGATCTAAGGAATGTGTTGCTCTCGAGGAGTCCGCCCTTAACACCATTCAAAAGTACGCAGCTACCACCTAAGTCTTCGCAGAGATTATTAATAATGCGAACGTTTTCATCGAAATCCAGAGGCGTCCCCCGGACGCCCCCGACATCAGATGGCCGATGGCGAATCGCAATACCGAACCTCCCGCTTCTTCGAATGACATTGTCATGAATATAGATATTTGATGTGTTGAATGCTCGTTTGACCGTCTGAGCGGGAGACGTCTCGAATCGGATGCCACTGACTGTATTTCGATTGAACATCCGACGGCGCTTGATGGGATAAACTTCATCAATCTCGAGCCGACTGAGCTCATATCCAGTCAGGGCGCGTCGCCCGGAGTTTCGAATTAAAATGCCAAAAGCGTCGCCATCGTCGATACCGTCGCGCGCACGTTTACGAAAGTTTCTTATTTTTAATTCGCTAATGACGAGTTGGTCTTGATCCTCGATCAAGACCGTGGCGACGTGGGCGCCGCGTCTAGGGTTACCTGCGTCGAGTAGTGGCTTCTCACCGGCTCCGTACCGAGTAAACGTAATTGGTGCCTCTGCGGTACCGGAGTTTGAAATAACTAGCTGCCCTTCAAATAAGTCACCTGACCGAAATCGCACAGTGTCTCCCGGCTCAAGGCGTTCTCGACTGACTCTCGATAATGATTGCCATGGCGTCCCTTCGGATAAACCGTCATTACGATCGTTTCCCATTTCGCTGACATAATACGTGGTCTGAGCAAACGCGGAGCCCGCAAGGAAAAGCCCGATGAAGGTCGCTAACAAATAAGAGCGGGTACCCGTTACTTGCTTTTCATGGCGATGATCGCGGGCCACATCAACAGCCCCAGACGGCGCGATGTCGAGTATCAACGAAATTGTAGCCGCTGCTTTTTATCAAAGCTTTATCCGAATGCCCATGGTTACCCGTCGATCGGAGTCCATCATTCGGGCGATCGGACCATTAGCAAAAACGCCGGGCTGCACGGTTCGATCTTTTAGCAGATTGACTCCGCTGAACGTCAATGCGGTCTTCTCGTTGATGTTAAAGCTGAGGGAAGCGTTTAGCTGACCTCGATCATCTGAGTAGAGTGGGAAACCATTACTGATATCAGTTGACTCGGATACCAAAAATACATCGCGATAGGTATAACGCAATCGAGCGGACCACCTCGGTTTCTCGTAAAACGCGGTGAAGTTGTAAGAGTTCTCGGACAGTCGCACGAAATTCAACGGTAAATCCTGTCGATCACCATTGCTATTTAAACCAGCGGGTGAGGTGAAGGTTTGATCGCGGCTCCCGTTTTGGTAGGCGTAATTTGCGATAATGCCTAAGCCGTTGAAAGGTTGTGGCAAGTTCCGGAAGTAGTGCTGAAAAGCCACTTCGATGCCGTCGATTTCTCCGCCCGGTAAATTCACTGGGGATATTCGATTGACCAATACACCGGCCTCACCCGCAACCGTGCAGACCGGTAGCGCGAGATCAGGATTTCCAGCGTTCGCGTCAACTGCTCTGGGGTTACAGATACCACTGAAGATAGTCTCTCGCCCCACAACGCCATCAAGGTCTTTATGGTAAATACCAAGACTCATAACACTGCCTTTGCGTGGGTAGTACTCCAGTGTGAGATCGAATTGTTTTGCTGTGGTCGGTTGGAGCGTGGGGTCACCTACGAGCACTGCCTGACCTGTATTCAGTGGGTATCTAACGGTCGGAGACAGATCACCAAAACTGGGTCTGCGCATGATTTTTGCCGCGCCAAATCTAATTTGCACGTCATCCATGGGCGAGATCACCAGGCTGAGTGATGGAAGCACTTCGGTGTAGTCCTGTGACTCGGAAACATCGCGCAGTGAGCCGTCAATCATCACTTCATTACCGGCGGCGTTCTGATCGGTATTAACCACGCGTAACCCTGCAATTCCTTGCGCGGGAAGACCCAAAATATCAAGCTCAAAGTCACCACGCAGGTAGCCCGCGTAGGTGTTCTCATCTACGCCAAAACCTTGAAGTGGGTCAGTTACACCGTCAGTATCCAAGCCAATCAGGCTACGCAGTTGTCTTCTCTGTCCAAAGATAGCGTTGGTATTGCCGGTCAAAAAATTATCGAGGTAGACACCATTGCTCCTGAATTCGAAAAAGTCTCCCGGTGTTGGTGCGAGAAACTGCGCTAAATCACTCCCGGAAAAGCCAGGAAAGTTCCGAGATACCTGTGACAAGCGAGATCGATTAATGGATCTGTCGCTGATTCGAATACCTGCCTTGATTTCTTGCCACATCCCGCTGTTGCGGAACCAGGTTACGTCGACGGTCGCTGCAGTTTCCTCATTATCAAAGAAGCTATCCTGATCTCGGGCAATAAATAGCGAGTAGTAATTTGGATCCAACAGTTGTGTCGTGGTGACGCGATCACCTGTTGGACCATACTCAAGGACGCCATCTCGATAGTCGTAGTAAAAAGGTACTCTGATCGCAGCGCCAGCACTGTG
>CAJWQE010000050.1 GCA_913045375.1 uncultured Halieaceae bacterium
GCGGGTACTGAGGTTTTCTCATGCATCGATTGATCTGGCAGGGGACCAAACTCTGAGCGCAGGGCAGCGATCATCCAGCCAGAAAGGTACAAGTAGCGTCGGTTGGTGTCGCCAAAATGCTTTTTGATGGCAATCATTTTCTGCTGGCCAATAAATCCGTGCCAGCAGCCCAGCGACTGAGTGTACTGCGAGGTATCCGCCTCATAGTTCTCAATATCACGGCGCATGATGTCCGCCGTGTACTTCGCCACGTCGAGACCAGTTTTAAACTGGTTCTGCAGGCGCATACGGACCGCATGCTCAGCATTGACTCCATTGGCAGCCGTTGCCACACCCTGCAATTTTTCAACCTGTTCTAGATAATTACTCATGGTTCACCCCCGCTCTATACGGTGTCATCGTCGATGGGCGAACTATGAGTTACTTACCGATATTTGTGAAATAAATGGTTCGTATCTCGCTCATAATTAAATTGAATATATGGGCGAGTATCAGACCAACGCAGGGGTTATTGCGTTTTCTTTTGCTTACGCTTCTTCTCAGATTTCTTGATGTGGGACATCATGCGGCGTCGACGCTGGACCTGACGCTCTGTGAGCTTGTTACGGCGCCCCGCATAGGGGTTATCGCCGGTTCGCAACTCAATGCGTATAGGCGTACCTGATAACTCTAGGTGCCGACGGAACGAGTTCTCAAGATAACGAACGTAGCTCTGCGGTAAATTATCGGTCGAGTTACCGTGAATGACGATACGCGGTGGGTTATGCCCCCCCATATGTGCGTACCGGAGCTTCACACGCCGGCCACCGACAACGGGCGGTGGGTGGCTGGAGACAATATCCTCGAGTAACTGTGTCAATCGTGGCGTCGTCAGTTTCCGCGTCGCTGACTCGTAAGCACCGTGTATCGAGTCATAAAGATGACCGACGCCTGTCCCGTGGAGCGCCGATATAAAGTGGATATCGGCATAGTCGACAAATAGCAGGCGACGCTGTAGTTCAACCTTTACCCGCTCGCGTTCATCGGACTCCATGCCATCCCATTTATTGAGCGCAACCACCAGGCCCCTACCCGCCTCAATACATTGACCAAGCAGATGCAGATCCTGTTCGACTACGCCTTCATGGGCATCCATCAACAAAATGACAACGTTTGCTTGGTCGATGGCCTTGAGGGTTTTGACGATCGAAAATTTCTCTACTGTCTCTTTGACATTCTTGCGCCGCCGCACCCCCGCCGTGTCAATTAGGGTATAAGCATGTCCGTGACGTTCATACTCAATGAAAACACTGTCACGCGTTGTTCCCGGCTGATCGAAGACCACCACTCTGTCCTCGCCCAACAAGCGATTGACCAAGGTCGACTTTCCCACATTGGGCCTGCCTACCACCGCAACGCGAATGCCTGATCCGCCCTCATCGGTTTCGGACTCGGTATCACCAAAGGGGGCCATCACCTCGGAAATCATTGTCCGCACACCACGGTTGTGGGTGGCAGCGATAGTGTGCAACTTGGCTACGCCTAAGCTGTGAAAATCACTGGCGGCAACATCTTCGCCCACGCCGTCAATTTTATTGACCACGAGTTCGAAGGGTTTGTTGCGCTCTCGGAGTAACCGGACGAGACTTTGATCACCGACCTGCAAGCCTGCGCGACCATCAACCATGAGTAAAACGACGTCAGCTTCGTCAATTGCGGCCAACGACTGAGCCGCCATTGCAGCATCAATACCCGCTTCCTCTCCGGTAATACCACCCGTATCAATGACCATAAAGCGCTGCTCATCACAGCGCCCTTCACCGTACTTTCGATCTCGGGTAAGTCCAGAGTAGTCCGCAACGAGCGCATCACGGGTCTTAGTGAGCTGATTGAACAGCGTAGACTTCCCTACATTGGGGCGTCCTACCAACGCAATGACGGGAAGCATGGGATTTAGTCCAGGGTCTCTAGCTCATAGGCGAGCAACTGACCGTTATCGGCGAAGATAAAAAGACGCCCACTATCGGCAATCATGTCAGCCCGTGCCGCATCGCCACCGATCTTGGTCCGACCTACAATTTGTCCATCGACTTGCGAGAGAAGATGCAGATAGCCATCAAAATCTACGGTTGCTACATAGCTGCTGACGGGAGTCGGTCGCGACAACTGCCGGTAACCGAGCTCAATGTTTTGCCACCGCACACCTTGACCTGTTCGCAGGAACGCACTCAGCGTACCGTCGACGTCGGCCACATAGACGTTACCAAAGCCCACGTGTGTACCTGTGACTGACGAAACGTTCTGCTGCCAGAGTTTACGCCCGGTTCGGCTATCCAGCGCAGCGACACGCCCCTGATAACTGGCAACGAAAAGCTCAATACCCTGCTGAGTCATTGCACCGTCAATGTCGACGATACGATCGATTTCAGAACTACCTTGCGGGACGCCAATGCGTGACTCCCACGAGACGTTTCCGGAGTTGACGTCTACAGCGACAACCTTGCCATCACCAAACCCGGCAATTGCATTATCCCCAACTAAAATAGGGGTTGAGGTACCACGTAATGTAAGAATCGGTACATCACTCGTAAATGTCCATGCGGGCTCATCAGCGCCTGGCTGGAATCCGAGCAGTTTGCCGTCATAGGTCTGCACAATAACCCAGTCATCTGAGACCGCGGGTGCCGCAAGCACCTCACCCGACACAGCTGCTTCCCATTCCACGACGCCATCGTCAGCCGACAGCTGCAGTACAGAGCCGTCAGCGCCACCGAGATAAAGACTTCGATCGTGATAACCAACGCCACCTGATAGCGGACGCTCCAACTCAACTCGCCAGAGCCGACCGCCGTCAGCAGCACTGATCGCCGCAACCTCACCATCACTTGAAGCGACGTAGAGCACTCCGTCGACCAAGGTGGGCGTTATCTTGTAGAAGCCATCACCCTGACCATCGCCAATCTTGATGGACCACTGTTTTTTGAGTTTGACCTTTGTATCAATTCGCTCTAGCTCGACAGGCGCGGTGGCGTCCTCTTCCTCAGAACCAAACCACTCCTGAAACGTGCTACATCCGCTGATAAGGAGCAGTAATACACTGGTGGTCAGTAGCCGAAACAACTTCATTACTGCGAGTCCTCAATTGAATCTTCAGCATCGCGAAGCGATAGTCCGCTCACTTTGAGATCCACAAGACCGAGCTGCCCGCCAAGCGCCAATGATTCGGTCTGGGCAGACTGATAGGCCAACAAAGCCTCTGACTCTCTTCCTGCCGCAAGATGGATATCGCCAAGCGCCTGCGCATAGCTTGCAGGAAACGAACTGCTGCCCTGCTCAAGAATCGCTACTGCCGCAGCTTCGTCACCTGAGGCTGCCATGACACGAGCCAGTCTCAACTGCACTAGCTGCCCCAAGGTTGAATCTAACTCTACGGTTGCCATGACCGACTCAAGCTCAGCACGAGCCAATACCAAATCACCCGCTTCCACAGCCGCTGCAGCCACTTGTAGCGAGGCAAACTCTGCAAAAGCCTCGCCGTCATGGGTCTCTCGCAAGCCAGCACTGATCAGTGCCAGCTCTTCAGCAGACTCACCTGATTCTCTTTCCTGTAGAAGACCATCGTAAGTATTCGCCGCGGCGACCGCCTTCTCGCTGGTGTAGTCCTCATATTGCGACCAACCAACGGTGCCCCCCAAAGTCAGCACGACAGCGGCAATGACCGACGTGCGGTTCTCCTGCCACCACTGGGAAATTGCCTCTAACTGCTCTTCTTCTTGAAGATGATCAGCCACTACCTACTCCTCAACACTCATTCGTCAGCTGTTCCAACTGACCCAAAAATACATCCAACTCCTCTCGCGAGAGAGTCATTTGCTCTTCATTAGCCCTAAGAGGTTTCAAGGTCACCTTGCCGGAGACCATCTCCTCTGCACCAAATACCATGGCCCACGCTGCACCACTTTTATCAGCTCGCTTAAACTGACTTTTGAAGCTGCCACCGCCCAGGTGTTGGACAATACCAAGCCCGGGAAATTCAGCGCGTATTCTATCCGCCTCGAGCATCGCTTGGCCAAAGGCTTTTTCGTCAGAACTCACAATGTAGAGATCGGGCGCAGCAATCGCATCAACGTTGAGCGTTTGCATTAGTAGGACAAGACGCTCAAGTCCCGCAGCAAACCCTGAAGCAGGTGTTGCTTTGCCACCAAACTGACTCACCATCATGTCGTAACGCCCACCACCGCAGACGGTTGCCTGTGCTCCCAGCTTGTCGGTTGTCCACTCGAAGACAGTCTTGTTGTAGTAATCGAGCCCGCGAACTAGACGAGGATTGATGGTGTAGGTCAATCCAGCCATATCCAGCAACTGACACAGCCGCTCGTGATGTCGCTGGGATTCTTCATCCAAGTACTCCGTCATAGAGGGAGCATCGTCTAGGATGGCCTGAGTGGTCGCCGACTTACTATCCAGAATCCGTAACGGATTGGTCTCCAAACGGCGCTGACTATCCTCATCCAAGGAATCAAAATGCTCCCGGAGGTAGTCCGTGAGTGCAGCTTTGTAGGCAGCACGCGCCTCGGGACTTCCAATGGTATTCAGCTCAAGGGTCAATACGTCGTTGATGCCAAGTCGCTTCCACCACTGTCGGCACATCAGTAACAGCTCAGCATCTTGCTCCGGGCCCGCTACACCAAACGTCTCTACGCCCAGTTGATGAAACTGGCGCTGCCGACCTTTCTGCGGACGCTCGTAGCGGAACATGGGACCCATGTACCAGACACGCTGGGGAGATTGAATTAGGTTGTGCTGAACAGCCGCACGAACTGTGCTCGCGGTACCCTCAGGTCGCAGCGATAGACTCTCGTCATTCCTGTCGGGAAACGAATACATCTCTTTCTCAACAATGTCGGTTACTTCCCCAATGGACCGAGCAAACAACTCCGTACTTTCAACAATCGGGGTACGAATCTCGGCATAACCGTGTGCAGCCAACACATCACGGGCAGTTTGCTCGAGCATCTGCCACAACGGTGTCTCATCGGGTAGAACATCAACCATTCCCCGAATAGCGCGGTACTGACTCATTGACTGTTTTTCCTAGTGACTGCTGGAAATAATCTCAGCTTCTTCTCGAGCACGCTGGGCTTCCAGGTTCTCGGCTCGCTTACGGATGACAGACTCCAAGTGATCAACGAAATCAGTGTTACTGACTTTGTGATCAGGTTCGCCATCGAGGTAAATCAAATTACTGGGGGTTGCCCCGGTCAAACCGACGTCAGCTTCCTTTGCTTCTCCCGGTCCGTTCACGATGCAACCAATAACGGCCACATCCATAGGCGTACGGATATCCTCCAAACGCCGCTCCAGTTCGTTCATTGTACCGATAACATCAAAGTTTTGGCGCGAACAACTGGGACATGCGACGAAATTAATACCGTTTGTACGCAATTTCAGGCTTTTCAGGATCTCAAAGCCGACCTTGACCTCTTCGACCGGGTCAGCTGCCAGTGAGACCCTCATGGTATCCCCGATACCTTCCATAAGAAGCATGCCCAGACCAACGGCTGATTTGACGGTCCCACCGCGTAGAGCCCCCGCCTCAGTGATGCCTAGGTGCAGCGGCTGCTCAATTTGCTGCGCTAGACCGCGATAGGCCGCCACGGCCATAAAGACCTCGGACGCCTTCACACTGACCTTGAAGTCTGGGAAGTTATGACGATCGAGAATATCGACGTTTTTCAGCGCGGACTCGATCAATGCTTCTGAAGTGGGTTCGGGATACTTTCGCATCAGCTCTTTTCCGAGCGAACCGGCGTTTACACCGATGCGAATAGGAATTCCCTTATCCTTACAGGCGGCAATGACTTCACGAACTTTTTGCTCTTTGCCGATATTGCCCGGGTTAATTCGAAGACAATCGACACCGTACTCGGCCACTTTGAGTGCAATCTTGTGATCAAAATGAATGTCGGCAACGAGTGGTACCGGTGACTGCTGGCGGATTAACTTGAAAGCTTCAGCCGCGTCCATGCTAGGTACTGAGACTCTCACGATATCGGCGCCCGCCTCAGCGATGGCGTTGATTTGCGCCAGAGTAGCGTCAACATCACGCGTTTCGGTATTAGTCATACTTTGAACACTGATCGGGGCGTCACCGCCCACTGGCACAGTGCCAACCATAATCTGACGGCTCTTGCGGCGCTTGATGGGTGAAGCCTGACTCATTGAGAGTTCCCCTACATTGTTCTTATCGTATTAACGCTGCTCCTTTTGGGCAGCTGTCCACGCCTTATAAATCGGCGTTTCGGCGTATAAATTGCGCAGTGCCAGCATATTACTGGCCTCCATATTTGCATCGCCATTAAGACGCGCAATTTCCACACCAAGAATCAGTGCACGCGCTGTCTGTCTGCGTGTGCCCGCTCTGTAACGCTCATAATACCCACTCGCGGCCGCTACATCACCCTCGGTGAGTTCGATTTGAGTTAGTTCAAGAAGTGCCGTGCTGTTTCGAGGCTCCATTAATAGAGCTCGACTGAATGCAGACTTCGCCTCGGGGGTCTCCTGAGTTTGCAGCAAGGCCAATCCGAGATTCACGAATGCTCTTGGCCTCCCGCTGTACAACGTATCCGTGGTCACTTCACGAAAAGCCGCTGCCGCCTCGAGGTAACGACCCTGCGCGTATAAAAATGCCGCGTAATTGTTGCGTGCACGCGATCCGGCACCGGCATCAAGCGCTTCTTGGAAATTGGACTCGGCGAGTTCGAACTCGCCTGTACTTTGATAAACCAGTGCAAACGCCTCGAGTACATCAGCATTGTCAGCATCAATTGCAGCCGCTAGCTCCAGATTCCGTTTAGCGTTCTCCCAATCGCCGGCACCAATGTATTGACGGGCAAGACTCACGCGCTGCTCTAGTGCCTGTGCTGGGTCGACTGGCGCCGGCTCCGGACCGCTGGTCTCGACAACGCAGCCCGCAAGAAAAGCAGTAATCACCAATGAGCAAAGATGTTTCACAGGGATCCTTACCCCTCGACTGTGTCTATTTCTTCGTATTGTGCACGATATCGAGCCGAGCGTTTGGTTCGGTCATTCACCTCACCAACAAGCTGCCCACAAGCCGCATCGATATCGTCACCGCGTGTCGTCCGTACTGTGACGATGAATCCCGCTTCCATCAAGACTTTCCAAAAGCGAGAGACAGCATTACCACTCGGACGTTTAAAGCCCGAGTTAGGAAAATCGTTGAAGGGAATGAGGTTAATTTTACAGGGGTAGCCATCCAGTAGCTGAGCAAGCTCACGGGCGTGCTCAACTTGATCATTAACACCGGCTAGTAAGGTGTACTCAATAGTGACAACCCGCTTTTTGTCTGTCTGCGCATCAATATAAGCACGCGCCGAAGACAGTAACTTCGCAATTGGGTATCGCTTATTAATGGGAACAATTTGATCGCGAATGGCATCATTGGGCGCGTGTAGCGAAATTGCCAAACTGACATCAGACAGGTCGGCAAGCTGGTCCAAAGCAGGCACGACACCAGAGGTAGACAGCGTCACTTTTCGCTTGGACAGCCCATAAGCGAGGTCGTCACACATCAACTCCATAGACGAAACGACGTTATCAAAATTGAGCAATGGCTCACCCATGCCCATCATGACAACATTGGTTACCACACGGCCTTTCCCGGCCTGCCAGCCGTCGTAGGAGTCGATGGCTAACCACACCTGGCCTATGATTTCTGCGGCCGTTAAATCGCGCTGAAACCCCTGTTTGCCCGTGGAGCAAAACTTGCAATCAAGGCTACAGCCCACCTGAGACGATACGCACAACGTGGCACGATCCCCCTCGGGGATCAGGACCGCCTCTACCAACGCACCGCCCGCAACTTTAATGGCCCACTTGCGGGTCCCGTCCGCTGAGTCTTGCTGACTGTCGATAATCGGAGGCGTAATTTCTGCCGTCTGGGAGAGTCGATCACGGAGCGCCTTTCCAAGATTAGTCATCTCTTGGAAATCGCGCACACCCTGATGATGTATCCATTTCATCACCTGCTGGGCGCGAAACTTCTTCTCACCAATGTCGATAAAAAAGGATTCTAGCTGGGCACGTGTCATGCCCAGCAGATTGACCTTGCTGGCCGGAGCGGTTGTTGCAATGAGCGCGTCCGGCATACGAATCAGTCTTTGTTACTTATCGACTGCAAAGGTCGCTGGAAGCGAAAAAGTACGCAATTTCACGCGCAGCCGAGGCCGGTGAATCTGATCCGTGAACAGCGTTAGCATCAATAGACTTTGCAAAGTCTGCACGAATCGTTCCTGCATCAGCTTCAGCTGGGTTAGTGGCACCCATCAGCTCACGGTTCTTGAGAATGGCACCCTCTCCCTCGAGGACCTGAACAACGACGGGACCTGAAGTCATGAACGCAACCAGAGCGGGATAGAAAGGTCGCTCTTTGTGCTCGGCATAGAATCCACCGGCAAGCTCATCAGACAATCGAAGCATCTTTTGGGCAACGATCTGCAGTCCCGCAGCTTCAAAGCGCGAGTTGATTTGACCTGTCACGTTTTTTGCAACGGCATCGGGCTTGATGATCGAAAGCGTTTGTTCAACCGACATGAAAGTCTCCTGATGGTGAATAAGTAATGATCGACGGGCTCCCTATAGGGTCTACCCGATGTCGGGCGCGGAGTATAAGGCCTTTAACTCAGCCTGTCATGGCAACAAAAGTGTGCTTTTTAATGCTTCTCTGAAGCGTGATTGATCGTGTATTTCGGGATTTCAACGACGAGCGGCTCGTCACCAACGATCGCCTGACACGACAATCGTGACTCGGGCTCCAAGCCCCAAGCCTTATCGAGATAGTCCTCTTCCAGTTCGTCAGCCTCGTTTAACGAGTCAAATCCTTCTCGGACGATGACGTGACAGGTCGTGCAAGCACAAGACATCTCACAGGCGTGCTCAATGTCTATGTCATTAGCTAACAGCACTTCGCAGACGCTCTCACCGCTGCTGGCCTCTACAGCCGCGCCCTCAGGGCATATTTCATGATGAGGAAGAACAATTATCTGGGGCATGAGCTTGTCTCTAGTCTTCGGCTTCCAGCTCTGAGACGGCAACACCGCTCAAAGCACTTTTAATACTGCGGTCCATTCGTCGTTCAGCAAACGTCAGCGACGCCTGACCTAACTGGTCAGTGACCGATCGGATAGTATCGGTATTGTCAGATTGAAGGGCGGTCACCAGTGCTCCCGCCTCTTTTTCGAGGTCGGCTCGCTCCTCGTCACTAAGAAGATCACCATCAGCGTCAAGCGCACCGGCTAAACCGTGAAGTAAAGATTCCGCCTCAACCTTAGCCTCTCTGAGTTGTCTTGCCTGCATATCCTCGGCCGCATTGGTCTGACTCGCGCGCAACATGGCAGCTACCTCGTCGTCACTCAGGCCAAACGAGGGTTTTACCACCAATGCCGCCTCAGTACCGGTAATTTCCTCCCGGGCAGAAACCTCCAATAAACCATCGGCGTCCACTTTAAAGGTCACTAAGATACGGGCTGCACCAGCAACCATCGGTGGTATGCCGTTCAGCTCGAAGCGGGCCAAAGAGCGACAATCCTCTACACGCTCTCGCTCCCCTTGAAGCACGTGGACGACGAGACCAGTTTGTCCGTCTTTCGCTGTGGTAAATTCCTGCGCTTTCGCGAGTGGGAGAACGGAGTTGCGCGGGATGATTTTCTCAATCAAACCACCGTAGGTCTCCAAACCCAACGACAGTGGAATCACATCAAGCAACAATGCCTCATCACCATCGCCATTACCCACCAAGATATCGGCCTGAAGTGCGGCTCCCAAGGCGACGACCTCGTCAGGATTAATCGAGCACAGTGGCTCGCGACCAAAATATTTCGCTACAGCGTCACGCACGACGGGCATTCGTGTTGAGCCACCCACCAGCACCACATGCGCAACCTCCGTCACGCCAGCATCGTCAAGCGCCTGATCACAGGCTCTCATCGTTCTGTGGATGAGACCCTCCGAGAGCGAAGCGAAGGTTTCTCGAGTCACTGGCAGATCTTCAAAATGCGAAAACTCACCCGATGCTTTAATGGACACTTCAGATGACTCTGAAAGTCGCTCTTTGATCGCTCTTGCCATCACGGTGAGTCGTCTTTGTTGATCTCGTGTGAGGTCTACAAGCCCCCACTGATCAACCATCCAGCTCACAATGACTTCGTCAAAGTCGTCACCACCGAGAGCGCTGTCACCACCGGTTGCTAATACCCGCAGAAGACCGCGTTCCATTCGCAAGATGGAAATATCAAACGTTCCGCCGCCAAGGTCGTAAACGGCCACGACACTCGATTCAGCAATTGTCTCGTCAAGCCCATAAGCAACGGCCGCAGCGGTGGGCTCATTCAACAGGCGAAGCACATTCAGACCGGCTAGCTCAGCCGCTTGCCGTGTCGCCTGCCGCTGCCTATCGTCGAAATACGCGGGCACCGTAATAACCACGCCCTCTTCCTGCTCTTCAAGACTGTCCCGTGCTCGCGCTGCAAGCGCACGCAGGATCTCACTGGAAACCTCAACCGGCGTCTTCGGGCCGTCGCCCGTATCAAAGGCCAGCGCATCGGAGGCAGCTAGTCCAAGTAATTGCGCCTCGCTGAGATCATCGCGAGATCTCCCCATGAAGCGCTTAGCAGAGAGAACCGTGTTTCGGACATCTGAAACAGCCAACTCAAGTGCCGCCGCACCCACGGTGACGCCGCCGTTGAAGTTCACTACGGAAGGTACAAGTCTTGCGCCGGAGGCGTCAGCAATAACATCTGCGCCCTGCTCCGATTTGGTTGCCACGAGACTGTTGGTCGTACCCAGGTCGATGCCCAGACCCAGCTTGCGCTCGCGAGGGGCAATATCAGTACTGTTGGGTTCTGAAATTTGAAGTAACACGATTCTTAGGCCGCCTGGCGCTGCGCCCTGACCAACTCATCGAGCAGCTTTTGCTGAAAGTGGAACTCAACCCACTTGGCACAGGCACCACTGATATCATCCCGCTCATAATGCGCAACAAAGGCATTTTGCGTTTCGCTGTAGGCAGATTCGATGTCGGATACCAATGCACTTGCTTCGCTACTAGTCAGTGAATCGAAATCCTGAACCCGCTCACGGAGCATCATTTGCTCAAAGAGAAAATCGGGCGACGCAGGTTGACGTTCCAGCTCCCGAAGGTCCACACCGTGTAATTCGAGCAAATGTCCTGCTCGTCTGACGGCATGCCGCAGGACACCATAGGCTTCGTTCACATCAGCGGCCCGCTTAGCTGCTGCACGCTGCTCGAATGTAGCCGCGCCGGCAAACTTGTCAGGGTGACACAGCACCATGAGTTGTTCGTATCGGGCCTCGAGCGCTGCCTGATCAATGGCAAAGCTAGGTGTCAGATCAAAGGACTGAAAATAGTTGGTCACGTGACCTCACAAACGTTTCTTAAATGACGTCTTAGACAGTGAAGCTCTCGCCGCAGCCGCATTCGCCCGCGACATTTGGATTCCTGAACTCTAGCCCCTCGTTGAGACCCTCTTTCGCAAAATCGACAATCGTGCCATCGAGATAGACCAGGCTCTTGGGATCAACAAATACTCGTACACCATCCGTTTCAAACAGCGTGTCCTCTGGATCCTGCACGTCGACAAACTCCAAGACATAAGCAAGCCCGGAGCAGCCTGAGGTTTTAACGCCAATTCGGATGCCTTCACCTCGACCTCGGGCTTGAAGCTGTTTACTGACGTGCTCAGCCGCCGCAGACGTGACGCTAATGGCCATTACTCGCCCCGCTTTTCCCGGATGTTTTTAACCGCCGCTTTGATCGCGTCTTCCGCGAGCACTGAGCAGTGAATTTTTACGGGCGGAAGCGCCAACTCCTGAGCGATCTCTGTATTCTTAATCGCCTCGGCTTCCTCAAGCTTCTTGCCCTTGACCCACTCGGTTAAAAGCGAGCTTGACGCAATGGCGGAGCCGCAACCATAGGTCTTGAATTTGGCGTCTTCGATGACACCCTCATCGTTCACCTGAATCTGCAAGCGCATAACGTCGCCACAGGCTGGTGCTCCGACCATACCCGTGCCCACGTTGTCACTATCGGCATCGAGCTTGCCGACGTTGCGTGGATTTTCGTAGTGATCAATTACTTTTTCGCTATAAGCCATAACCTACTCCTTCGGGCGCCAAACGCCGATTAGTGCGCTGCCCATTCAATTGTGTCGAGGTCAATGCCGTCCTGATACATATCCCAGAGCGGTGACAGTTCTCTTAGCTTGTCCACCGCGTGGCGGACACTGATTGCGGCACGATCCACGTCGTCTTCCGTTGTAAAACGACCGAAACTGAATCGCAGTGAGCTGTGTGCCAGCTCGTCATTGAGCCCCAGTGCCCGCAGAACATAAGAGGGTTCCAAACTGGCCGATGTACACGCCGAGCCACTCGAGATCGCCAAGTCTTTCAATGACATGATCAATGATTCACCTTCAACAAAGGCAAAGCTAACGTTCAGTGCGCCGGGCAGACGGTGATCGCGGGAACCGTTAATGTGAACCTCAGGGATATCGTTGATGGCGTCCCAGAATCGCTGACGTAACGCGCGCAGACGTTCACCCTCTGCTTGCATCTCCTCTGTCGCAATGCGTGCCGCTTCACCCAGACCTACGATCTGGTGGGTTGCAAGGGTGCCCGATCGCATACCGCGTTCATGACCACCACCGTGCATTTGAGCTTCGATTCGAACGCGTGGCTTGCGGCGAACGTAAAGGGCACCAATACCCTTAGGACCGTACATTTTATGCGCTGATATGGACAGTAAGTCGACCTTCATCGTCTCCATATCGAGCGGAAGCTTACCGGTGCTCTGCGCGGCATCGACGTGGTAAATGACACCCCGTTCCCGACACACCTCACCGATGCCTGCGATGTCATTTACAACACCAATTTCATTATTGGCGTGCATAACACTCACAACACTGGTGTCCTCTCGGATTGCATCCGCAATCATTTCAGGCGTGGTCAGACCATCCGTGTTAGGTTCTAGGTAAGTCACCTCGAAGCCCTCACGTTCAAGCTGACGACAGGTATCAAGCACCGCTTTGTGTTCTATTTTCGAGGTGATGATGTGCTTGCCTTTGCGCTGATAGAAATGGGCAGCACCTTTGATCGCCAAGTTATCCGACTCAGTGGCACCTGACGTCCATACAATCTCCCGAGGGTCCGCGTTGATCAACTCAGCGACCTGACAGCGAGCGTTTTCAATCGCCTCTTCTGCCTTCCAGCCATACTGGTGAGAGCGCGATGCAGGGTTTCCGAACACACCATCCATCGACAGACACTGCGTCATCGCTTCGACGACGCGCGGGTCAACGGGTGTCGTGGACAGGTAGTCCAGATAGATTGGCACGTTGATCACTTCTGCCTTGCCCATAAAATTTTCCTCAGACCGCTTGGTCTACATATCCCTTAGCGTGAGTGGCTGAGACTCAACCAAACCCGCCATGTAACTGCCTTTCCGGTAACCGCCACGGTTGACCAGATCTTCTAAACTTATGCCACTCAGAAATCCGTGAATCTGATCTGACAGATCCTGCCAAAGGTGATGAGTCAAGCAGACCTCGCCATGGTTACAGTCGCCGCGCCCCTGGCAGTTTGTTGCGTCAATCGATTCATCGACCGCATCGATAATCTGGGCAACAAAAATTCGGTCATACCCTCTGGCGAGCTGATAGCCACCACCCGGACCTCTAATGCTTCGAACCAGGTCTTCCCTCCGCAACTTGGAGAACAGTTGCTCGAGATACGACAGAGAAATTTCCTGACGCGCCGAAATGTCGGCCAGCGTAATAGGATCCTCACCACCGTGAATGGCGAGATCCAACATCGCTGTCACCGCATAGCGGCCTCGTGTGGTCAATTTCATCAGCGCACAACGTCAATAGCTCAAATACCCGACTAGTTTAGTCAAGAATTATGGATTTGGCCATCGGTATCGACTATTTATCGCTACTTTCGCGCACTACACGGCGGGTTTCTTTCAAAATACCTCTCAAAATCTGAACTTCCATTTCATCGAGGCGAACACGGCTGTAGAGCCGCCGCAATCGCGTCATCAACTGCCGCGGCGCTGCCGGGTTGAGAAATTCCAGATCGACCAGCGTTTCCTCGAGGTGCTCGTAGAAATATTCCATGTCCTGAGACGTAGCAAATTCATTCTCCCAGTGCGAATCTTCGTCTTGGGGCAGCGTACCCTCAAGCTCAGCCATACGAATCTCGTAGCAGACGATCTGAACAGCCATTGATAGATTGAGTGACTCGTAGTCTGGGTGCGTTGGTATGTGGCAATGCAAATTACAACGACGAAGCTCATCATTGTTGAGCCCGCTGTCCTCGCGTCCAAATAGAATCGATACCTTGTCGGTCGATGAATGTTTAACAATGCGACTTGCCGTGAGGCGCGCATCCTGAACGGGCCATGGAATCCGCCGCTCTCGAGCGCTAGTCCCAACGACAAATTGGCTGTCCGCAATCGCCTCATCCAACGTCTGCACAACACGCACTTCCTGAATGATGTCCAGCGCACTCGCTGCACGCCACTCAGCCTCAGGGTCGGGGAACTTGCGGGGGTCTACTAAAACCAGCTGCCGCAAGCCCATATTTTTCATGGCGCGAGCCACCGCACCGATGTTCCCTGGGTGCGATGGATTGACCAATACCACCTGTATGTTGGAAGAATTCATAAAACGCCCGTTTTGAAGGGCCGCGAGTGTATCAAACCCTAACGCCTCAGCGCGCTCTTTGTTATGATCGCGCTCCCGCCGAACACCCGGACAACATCATGGAACCAATGGTCAATATCGCGCTTCGCGCAGCTCGCAAAGCCGGCAACTTGATAGCTCGCGCGTCAGATGACCTGACTCGGCTCCGGTTCGAGGCCAAGGGTAAGGCGGATTTCGTCACTGAAGTTGACCTCGCCTCAGAACAGGAACTGATCACCAATCTTCAGAAGACCTATCCAGACCATGCCTTTATTTGCGAGGAAAGTGGTCGTACTGGCCCTGAGGACGCCGAGTTTGTCTGGATTATCGACCCGCTCGATGGCACTAGCAACTTTATGCGAGGCATTCCGCACTACTGCATCAGTATGGCCTGCGTCCGAAACGGCAAGCTCGAGCATGCGATCATCCTAGACCCTGTTAGGCAGGAAGAATTCACCGCTTCACGCGGTCGCGGTGCTCAGTTAAACGGTCGTCGCATCCGGGTATCAGATCGAACCGATCTTAAAGAGTGTCTCATCGGCACCGGCACACCCTTTTTGGGCCAGTCGGACGATCGCATGGACTGGTACCTCAAAGGCTTGGGTGAAGTGGCGGGCAACTCAATGGGCATACGACGCGCAGGAGCAGCCGCTCTGGATCTCGCTTATGTTGCAGCGGGTCGGCTTGATGGCTTTTGGGAAGCAGGCCTCAAACCCTGGGATCTCGCAGCAGGAACACTGTTGGTCAGGGAGTCAGGCGGGCTGGTGACTGATTTTAAAGGCAGCGACAACGTGCTCGATGGCGGCGATATTATCTGCGCCAATCCACGACTGCTCAAACAACTAGCTGCCGCTATCCGCTAACACCAGCTAATCCACATTGTGCCGGCACTTTTAGGGTGTCAGCGCTTCCTGATCCTCGCCCTCTTTGACCGGTATTGCTACGTCTTCTTTGGTAACGCCCAAAGCCAACAGCGACGTGGATGCCACATAAATCGACGAGTACGTCCCTATCGTTACACCGACGAGTAAGGCAATCGCAAAACCGAAGATCATGTCACCGCCGAGAACCGCCAAGGACGTTAGTACCAACATGGTGGTTAACGAGGTGACCAAGGTACGCCCCAGCGTCTCATTGAGTGATACATCGATCACGCCAAGAGGCTCCATCTTGCGGATCTTTCGCAGATTCTCTCGAATGCGATCCGACACAACGATCGTGTCGTTGAGTGAGTATCCGATCACAGCAAGAATGGCCGCCAAAACAGACAGATCGAATTCAAGTCGCGTAATCGAGAAAAACCCGAGAATGATCAGCACGTCGTGCGCGAGCGCTATCACAGCGCCCATGGCAAACTTAATCTGGAAACGGAAACCGACGTAGATCAACACCAACCCGAGCGCCAGCAGCATGGCCAGCCCACCCTGCTCACGCAATTCATCACCCACCTGCGGTCCGACAAATTCCATACGCTGCATCGTAATTTCTTGCGATGTCGCACCCCGCAATACCTCAACCATTCGGGCGCCTTCAGCATCGGAGTAACTAATGGGTAGCCGAACCAGCACATCGCGATCAGTACCAAAACTGACCACCATTGCACCCTCGTAGCCACCGCCAACCAGCTGATCACGAATATCGCCAAGATCCGCGCTCGAGTCGTAATTAAGCTCAATAAGCGTGCCGCCTGTGAAGTCCAAACCCCAGTTAAGTTGCTGGAGAGACAGTGAGACAACCGTGGCGAGTAATAAAACCCCTGAGATTGCCGCGGCAACGAAGCGGCCTTTCATGAACGCGATAGGCTTCATACCGTCGCCTCCTTTGAAGCCGCATCGGCTCTGATTTTTACCCGACCAATACTCAAGCGCTCCACGCGCCGACCGCCATAACTCAAGTTAACTAAGGCTCGGGTTCCCATGATCGCAGTAAACATCGAGGTGATAATCCCTACCGATAACGTGACGGCAAATCCCTTGATGGGTCCGGTCCCGACGGCGTAGAGAATGATGGCCACAATGAGTGTCGTGATATTGGCATCCAAAATGGTGGTCACAGCACGCTCAAAGCCACTGTGGATGGCCAGCTGGTTGGAGGTTCCGGCCGCAAGTTCCTCGCGAATACGCGCAAAAATCAGTACGTTCGCATCAACCGCCATACCCACCGTCAGTACGATTCCGGCAATACCGGGCAAGGTCAGCGTCGCGCTCAAAAGCGACATCACTGCGACTAGAAGAACGAGGTTTGCCGTCAACGCAACAACAGCAATAACGCCGAAGATTCGGTAGTAAACCATCATGAACAGGACCACTAACGCCAATCCAAGCTGCAGCGACTTCACGCCCAGCTCGATGTTTTCAGCGCCCAGTGAAGGCCCTACTGTTCGCTCCTCAACAAAGCTTATGGGTGCCGCAAGCGCACCAGCACGCAGCATCAAAGCAAGCTCCGACGACTCAGCAGGACTGTCCAGTCCCGTGATCTGGAATTGCGCACCCAAGGCTGACTGGATGACAGGCGCTGTCAGTACCTTTTTCTCGTCGTAGGGATCACGAATTACCACCGTCTCACCGTTCTCATCAGTCTCGTAACGCGTGCGGTACTTTCGTTCGATGAAGAGAACACCCATGCGCCGCTTCACGTTCGCGCGCGTCGCACGGGACATCAGCATGCCACCCTCACCGTCAAGGGTTATCTGCACATTGGGCTGTCCATTCTGATCAAAACTCGCTGCAGCATTCGACACTCGCTCACCGGTGATGATGATGTCCCGCTCCAGCCACTCGGTCATTCCCTGCCGTGTTTCACCGCGGTAATCAAAGCGCTGGCGCTCAGAGATAGGAGCATTTGCCTCCGCAACGAGACGAAACTCGAGGTTCGCCACTTTGCCGAGAATACGCTTGGCTTCAGCCGTGTCCTGAATACCCGGCAGCTCTACCACGATACGATTCTTTCCCTGCCGTTGAACGAGGGGCTCTGATACACCGAGCTCATTGACTCGATTCCGCAGTGTGGTGAGGTTCTGTGCAACGGCATACTCAACCACCTCGGCAATTGTCGTCTCCGTCACCTCGGCGAATAGCTGCGGCATATCCTCATCGACGCGATCAAGAAGCAGTTCGGGGTATAGATCTCTGACTTCAGCCCGCGCCGCCTCGCGATCTTCCACGGAGCGGAAGGTCATACCGATTCGAGTCCCCTCAAGCGCTATCCGCCCGCGAATACGTTCCTCGCGTAATCGGCGCTTGATACCGTTTTCGTACTGCTCAAGCTTACGATCGGTTGCCGCATCGACATCGACCTCGAGCTTGAAGTGAACACCACCGCTCAGATCGAGGCCTAGCTTCATGGGCTGAGCACCACCACTGACAAGCCAATCCGGTGTGGTGGGTGCCAAGTTGAGGGCAACGATGTATCCATCTCCCAGTGCTCGCTGCAAAATAGCTTGTGCCTTTAGTTGCTGCTCGCGACTTTCTAGACGAATAAGTCCTGTCTTGCCCGAGTCTTGAACTTCCTCACCAAAGTGCCCAATGCCAGCCTCCGAGAGAGCCTCACTAGCACGTTCCATGAGGCGCTCATTGATGCCCTGCGCACCGCTGGACCCCCCAATTTGCAGCGCAGGATCAGGCGCGTACAGATTTGGGGCCGCATAGTAGAAGCCCATCGCCACGATCAGGGTGATGAACAAATTTTTCCACAATGGGTAGCGATTTAGCATTCAAGCTCCATCAGACGAGTGCACAACTGCAAGATCCCAGAAAGGCGCGAAGTGTAGCTTGTAGCACCCGCCAAGGCTATTGGCATTCTTTCTTAATTCACCCACACCCGTGCATTGCGGAATAGCCGCATCCAGCCCGAATCCTCGGGCCAGTCACTCGGTGCCCATGACATTTGCACACTTCGGAAGACGCGCTCAGGGTGCGGCATCATGATGTTGATACGTCCATCGGCGTTACAGATACCTGTAATGCCATTAGGTGATCCATTTGGGTTTGCCGGGAAAAGCGAAGCCGTCTCTCCATGATTGTCGATGTACCGCAAGGCGACGCGATTCGATGCCTCAAGATTAGACACGCTGTCATCGGCAGCAAACTGAGCTCGACCTTCGCCATGAGCAACCACGATGGGTAACTCTGACCCAGCCATATCGCTGAATAGCACGGAAGCAGACTTCTCGACACGCACGCGGACCAAACGGGCCTCGTATTGCTCTGACAAGTTTCGAGCAAAACGGGGCCAGTGATCGGTGCCAGGGATCAGTGGCGCGAGCGCCGATAACATCTGGCAACCGTTACAGACTCCCAATGCAAAGCTATCCAATCGCTCAAAAAAGGCCTGAAATTGGTCACTCATCGCTGAGTCAAAAAGCACGCCTTTGGCCCACCCCTCGCCAGCACCAAGAACATCACCGTAGGAGAACCCGCCGCAAGCAGCCAAGCCCTTAAAGTCAGATAAATGCCGCCGACCGGTCTTGAGGTCCGACATATGGACATCCACGGCTTCAAAGCCCGCTCTGTGGAAGGCTGCGGCCATCTCCGCCTGTCCATTCACCCCCTGCTCGCGCAGGATCGCAATTTTTGGTCGAACGCCGGTCGCTATCATGGGTGCCGCGACATCAGTGTTGATATCGAAACTGAGCTGCGCGGAAAGACCCGGATCTTCCTCGCAGATCTGATCGAACTCTTGGTCAGCGCAGTCAGCATTATCTCGCTCGCGCTGAATCGCATGCGAGTTCTGAGCCCACAGTTGTTGAAGCGCGCCGCGGCGACTGTCGATCAGCTCAAATGTCGGGGTATTCACGACAATGCGCCCATCTAGCCGAGGTTTCGCAATCACTGACGTAGCCGCTTCAAGTCCGTGCGATGCCAATACACCAAGCACCTCATCGAGTCGCGAATCCGCCACCTGCAAGACCACGCCGACTTCTTCATTAAATAGCATCGAAGGTGCCTGCTCCGGCGCGCAGTCAATTTCCACGTTCAGACCACACCGGCCTGCAAACGCCATCTCCAGAAGCGTCACGAGAGCACCACCATCCGACCGGTCGTGATAAGCGAGTACTGCATCAGCCGCTTTGAGATCGTTCATCGCATTAAATAGAGCCTTAACGTCACTGGCCGCGACATCGGGTACGTCCGACCCGATTTTCCCAAACGTTTGCGCAAGTACCGATCCGCCAAGTCGGTTCTTTCCGCCACCCAAATCAA
>CAJWQE010000051.1 GCA_913045375.1 uncultured Halieaceae bacterium
AGTCGTAAACATGGTAAGAAGCCTGTTTTGCGCTTGGTTCACAGTACTGCATGAAGTTCTGAACTTGGCTCGTTCCGGATAATTCACCTCTTCGGCTCTGTAAGAACCCTTGCAAGGGCTGAGCTAATTATAAAGCTGAAGTCGTGCCCCCTAATAAGGGCATGCACTCCTGTCGATTAAACTGCAGCAGTTTTTACACAACTTAATGTCGTCCTCTGCGAAAAAAATCAGTGCCTAATGATGAGTAATCGCTGCCGCGTCAATGATTAGCAGCATGCTTCTAATCATAATATGATATAAAGTATCATCTATGTTTAACCGAGCATTAAGATGAAAAAAAGAGTAAACCCAAAGGAGCTTGACGTGTTGTTGCGTGCCGCGGAGGTATCTTGCGCCGAGAATGGCGCCCGACTCACCGAACGGCGAAGACAAGTGCTGAGCGTACTGATGCAATCATCGAGTCCGTTATCTGCATACGAGGTGCTAGACCTGTGCAACCTTTCCACGACATCCGCAATGCCAGCCATGTCTGTGTATCGGATCCTTGATTTTCTTGAGCAGCAGCTGCTGGTGCACAGGCTTTCCACCTCGAACAAATATGTCTCGTGTGCACACATCGCTTGTGACCATAAACACTTTCAGGCGACTCACTTTTTGTTATGCGAGGGTTGCTCCTCGGTGGAGGAGGTCGATGCTACTCAAGAGGCAAGTGATGCTCTCGAGCAGATGGCTGAGACAGTGGGTTTTAAATTGACCACTCAGCAGTTCGAGCTTTCGGGCATCTGCACGACCTGCCAAAACAGCGCGGGCAGGGGGCTTTGATGGCAATTAAGTCGTTATTAGATAAAGGCTGGGGAGACCGCGCGGCTATCTGTCTTTCAAGTCTTTGCATTTTACATTGCTTACTGCTGCCCCTATTGCTCGTTGCCTACCCCATCGGAATCGTAGTCACCCTCAGTGATGAAATTTTCCATCAAATAATGGTCTCCGTGGCGTTACCCCTGAGCCTAGTCTCTCTATACGCGGGTTATGGTCACCACAAACGCAATCAGCTGATTGTTTTTGGTGGCATAGGTTTAGGTATGTTGATGCTTCCCCTCGTTGTGCCTCATGAGTTGATGTCAGAGTCAGGAGAGACCTGGCTAACCGTTGCAGGGGCACTGATTCTTTGCCTGGCACATGTTGTTAATTTTCGTCTGTGTACCGCTGACCAGGCCTGCGAAAAATGCGCATAAAGCGGGTGGTAAAGAACGGGCGTGCTCGCAGACTTAAAGGAGTTTCGAGTAGTGAATATTCATAGAAAACTACCGGTCACCGTCTTGTCTGGCTTCTTAGGCGCAGGAAAAACAACGGTGCTGAGCCACATCCTTAACAACCGCGAAGGCAAACGCGTTGCTGTTATCGTGAACGATATGAGCGAGATCAATATTGACTCTGCTGTTGTTCAAAATGAGGTGTCGCTTAATCGCAGCGAGGAAAAGCTTGTGGAAATGAGCAATGGCTGTATTTGCTGCACGTTGAGGGAAGACCTGCTCGAGGAGGTTAACAATCTCGCAAAAGAAGGCCGATTTGACTATTTAGTGATTGAATCAACTGGCATCTCAGAGCCGCTGCCAGTTGCTGAAACGTTTACCTTTGCGGACGAGGATGGAGTGTCGCTGTCCGATATTGCTGATCTCGATACTATGGTTACCGTCGTCGACGCGGTAAATTTCCTCAAGGACTACGAGGAAGCGAAGTATCTTCAAGACACCGGCGAATCTTTAGGTGAAGAAGATGAGCGAAGCGTCGCTGATCTTTTGGTCGATCAAGTCGAATTTGCTGACGTCATTCTAATTAGTAAGACTGATCTCGCCTCCGCTGATGATATTCAGCGCTTGGAGGCAATACTTCAAACGCTGAACACCCACGCTAAAATCATCCCGATAGCGCAGGGCCAAATCGACGTGGATAGGGTCTTGAACACGGGTCTCTTTGACTTCGATAGGGCGCAACAGGCGCCAGGTTGGTTGAGGGAGATGCGAGGCGAGCATGTTCCCGAGACAGAGGAATACGGAATCAGTAGTTTCAGTTATGTCGCCCGAACACCTTTTCATCCGAAAAAGTTCTACGAGTTTCTCCACGGTACCGAGGGGTATGGGAAGTTATTGCGTTCTAAAGGGTATTTCTGGTTAGCGACTCGACCCGAGTTTGCAGGGCAATGGAGTCAAGCGGGCGGTATTGCGCGCTATGGATTTGGCGGGATGTTTTGGGCAGCCGTTCCCCGCTCTCGATGGCCTGATGACCCCGAGTATCTGGAGAGTATTGAAGAGCATTGGGTTGAGCCTTTTGGTGACATGCGCCAAGAGCTCGTTTTCATTGGTCAGGGTCTGGACGAAGCTCGTATCCGCGCAGCGCTCGATCATTGCCTGCTGACTGAGGATGAGTTGCTCAGAGGAAAGCATTTCTGGGCAACACTCCCGGATCCGTTCCCTGCTTGGCAAGAGTCAGCGTGAGTACTGTGGCGCCGTTAGCGCCGGCCGAACTTACAACAACCGCGCAGGAATCGGTCGCGCGGCGAGCGGCCTTTGGATCTGATTTATCGATTTTGTCGGAGATCTATCAGCCCGACGTTAATCTATCGGTCTGGAATCGAGAGATTGATCCAGCGCTTAAGGTTGAGGCCGAGGCTTTGATTGGGTCGGATCCGAGCTTCCAAAAAAGTTTAGGCATGAGGGCTGATGAGGCCCCCGCCGCACTGCAGAATTTTTTCCCAAAACAAAATTATGATGCGTTGCGTGCCGACATCGCTTGGCTTATCGATGCATTTTCTTACCTATTTGACCTCCGTGAAGTCGGTCTTCGGCTAGCGGTGCTTGATAAAGCCATGTGTCCAAAATTTCACGTCGATAAGGTGCCTTGTCGATTAATCACCACTTACACAGGTGTTGCCACAGAGTGGTTGCCTCATGATCGGGTAAATCGGCGCTTCCTTGGCCCCAATTCACCGTCAATCCTTAGCTCCCAGCCGGGTATCTGTGAATCCGGTGATATTGAAATACTGGAGACTGGCGCTGTTGCACTGCTCAAGGGCGAATCTTGGGAAGGGAATGAAGGATGTGGTTTGGTGCATCGCTCTCCAAGTATTGCAGAAGGGCGCAAGCGACTCTTACTCACTATTGATTTTGGCAGCTGAGGTTAATGCATCAGCCCCGCGGGGATGAGCGGTTCGTTCTGTACATATAGGCGCTCAATGCTCGCTTGACGTTTTGGACACGTCATCGACTGACACCACATACAAAGCCATTTAGCGCTTCGGCCGGAGGGGCAGTCAGAAAGACTCGGGATGGTGGCAACTTGATGTTGCACGCAGTTCAAAAGATCTCGAATGAGCTCTTGGTAGCCCCATCGACCCAGCACTACGACTAGTAAGTTGGTGCTCTCAACGAGACGCATTGCCCAGCGCCATGAGGGCTTTTCCGTTCTGATCAGCTGGTGCTGAGCTACCTGAAACGCACAGCCGAGCTCATTAAACGCATCGGTTTCGGATTCATGCTTAAGCAGTACATTTCCAACTCGCATGGATGATTTCCACAGTGAATCAGCGCTTTGCTCAGTTCGGCAAAGCACGCGTAACTCGGCTTTTTCCATAAAACACGGATTAAAAAAGGAGGTTGTTTTCATCGTTCTGCCATTGATCCACTTTGCAGCTAAATTTAATGGCTCATTAATGATAATGCAACTCATTCTCATTTATAAGTTGCATGAAATGTGGGTTGGTACTCAGAGGCGCGGGATCGGGCACAGTGCTCGATTGGCTTGTCGCTTCCGGTTCTTTACTCTTTGTGTTTTGGTGTTAGGGCAATCGTTGCAGGTGCGCCTAGTGTAATAGAGACCAAACTTTCTGAGACGATGACAACTTGAAGGGTTTAGATTTCCACCGCAGCGCTCATTCGTTTTCCGCGGTCGTCGAACGCGAGTGAAGTGGTGAGAGTGAGCGAGAAATTGTGAGAAGTGGTGCTGTAGCACCTGGTAGTGAACTAGTGCTGAGCTGTAGATAACTAAGTGATCAAAGAGCCAAGATAGCAATGAACCCGGATATGAGTCTTCCTGCAGCTTCAATCGATGAAGCGCAGCGATTGATCTTTAAAACTTCCCAAGATCAGGATGTTGCCTGGAAGCTCGGTGTCTTTTACCTCAAGGCACCCGATTGGCTGGACCTCGAGGTAGCACGTCATTTCGGTCGCGACATTCTTGACCCTGAAAGTCCTTACCAGAATATCCCTCAGTACGGTGAGCTCGAGGGCTTTATCGCGCTCGAGAATAACCAGCAGACTAAGCTCGCTTTGCGGCGCCATCGTTGGGATGAGCACTATCCAACTGAGATAGCGCAGTTTGGCCGTCAGCTGGATGACATCGGTAGGACAGTGATTCGCGAGGTTTTTCGCCAGTCGGGGATTCCTGAGGAGCTCTGGACTGACGCCTCAGGTGGGTATTCCTCGGGGCAGGGCACTGCCTTTTTGAATTTCGTTCACTACGATACGTCACAGCCCGATTTAGGCTTGCGGCCCCACACTGACTATGGGTTCGTGACGATTCTCGACGCGACCTCGCCCGGCTTGCAAATCGAGCTCGACGGTCAATTCCGCGATGTGCCGGTGCTCGATGGACACCTTGTCATTAACTTTGGTGAAGCACTGAACTTCATTACTCAACACTCGAATCGGTCGGTTGCGGCCATTGTTCACCGAGTCACCCGTCAGGCTGCATCGAGTCCGGTACGCCATGGCATTGTTTATTTTGCTAACCCTGACCTCGACGGTGCTTTGAAGCAATTCAATGCTGAGGGGCAAGAGATGGGCAGCTCGTCAGTTGCTGATCTCTTCGCACAGTTAGAAAAAAATCTCACAACATATGGGTAATATCCCAGTGCCCTGAAGGTCATCAGCGTCAATTAATAAGCCGACCACCTAGTCGCATTTTGTTGCCAGCTTACCGGTGTGGGCAGTGTATAATTCGTCGCCTATGTTTTTCTGAGCAACACCGCACACGCTAGTCATGCACCTTCGACGTCCATCCGTATTTCTCAGTTTGTTACTGCTGACCACTAACGTGTCGTTGGTTGACGCCGCCACCACCAAAGAGGATGCGATCAGGCAGACCTATTACCCTGAGGATTTTTCGCAGTTTGTTCCGAGATCTGCGCTCGACCTAGTCAAGCAAGTACCGGGCTTTAATATTGAAGAAGGTGGCGGCGATCGAGGTTTTGGTCAGGCTGACACCAACGTGCTCGTCAATGGACGTCGAGTATCCGGAAAGTCCAATGGCCCTGCCGAGGCGCTAGAACGACTCTCGGTCGATAGCGTCATTCGACTCGAGGTGGTCGATGGCGCAAGTCTCGATATTGGTGGTATTTCAGGCCAGGTCGTCAATGTAATTACGGCGGCTGAGAAGAAGACCACGGGTTTATTTCGCTATACGCCGCGATTCCGTCCTACGGGGGCAAATTCGGAGGAGCGTCTCCGTGAGTTCACTGTCGCCATGACAGGCGGTGATGATGATTCTGAATGGACTCTGCAGGTTGCTAACGAGCAGCGCATTTTCAGTGATGCCGGCGATGAGGTCGTTCGAAATTCGACTGGGGAGATTACCGATACGCGATTTGAACGAGCGCTCAACGAATTCGATCGACCATCGATTTCAGGCTCTTACTCGCGTGTAGCTGAGAACGGCAATGCCTTCAACCTCGTGGCAGAGCTCAATGGTAATTACTCAGACAGAGGAGAAACCTCTGAGCGACTTGCGGGCGACCCTGACGAGAATACACGTGTCCTTAGTTCGGCCGAGGATGAGCACAACTACGAGATCGGAGCCGATTACGAATTCGATCTTGGTGCGGGACGCCTAAAGCTCATAGGGCTTCATCGCTTTGAGTCCAGTCCAACGATTGATCGGACTACCACGACATTTGTCAGTGGTCTCGTCGAGGGTACTGCGTTCACACGCCAAGCCGATGAGGCCGAGTCTATTATCAGGACCGAGTTCTCGTTCCCCGCGTGGGATAGTCAGTGGCGATGGTCTCTAGAGACGACGGAGAATTACCTCGATCTTGACTCTCAGCTCGACAGACTGAGCGCCGACGGTATGTTTATTCCAGTCGACCTCCCTGACGCCAAGGCACGTGTCGAAGAGACGCGCACCGAGTCAACGCTTAACGTCAGTAAGCGACTGAATGAGCAGTTGACCCTTCAGGCAACAGTAGGTGCCGAGTACTCAGAAATCAGGCAGACCGGCAGCGCCAATGTCACACGCGATTTTGTCCGTCCAAAAGGATTTCTCGCACTTAACTACAAACCCACGGATGACCTGTTTCTCTCGGCAAAGCTTGAGCGTGCTGTGGGGCAGCTGCGATTTTTTGATTTCATTGCATCGGTGGATGTGAATCAGGAGCGAGAGGACGTCACCAACGTTAATTTGGTGCCGCCGCAATCCTGGGACTTTACCCTGGAAGCCCAGCGGTCGTTGGGTAAGTCGGGCAACCTGACCCTAAGCTTGTTCTATGAAGATGTAGAAGACATTGTTGACCGAATTCCTATTGAAGGGGGCGGTCAGGCACCCGGGAACATCGACAGCGCCTCGGCGTATGGTGGCTTCTTTGATGCGACATTACTTAGTGATGAATACCTCTGGAAAGGCGGGCGCGCGGATCTCTCGCTCGGTTATATGACGTCTGAGGTTAAGGATCCCATATTAGGCAATACGCGAAAAATCAGTGGCGACTATTACAAGTCGTATGAGCTGAGCCTCCGGCAGGATTTCAATGAGACACCCTGGGCTATCGGTGCTGTTATTGACTACTCGGAGCAGGCGCCTAGCGTCCGAATCGATGAAGTCAGTTTTGACAACAAAAGCCGCGGAACGCTTTACTTTTTCGTTGAGCACAAAGATGTGATGGGGCTGACCGTCAAGGCTTTCGCTTGGAATTTGCTCGGTGCTGAAAACCGCTTCCGGCGAACGGTTTATAGTGACCGTCTGGCGGATGAAGTCTTGTTTTCAGAGCGCCGAAGCCGCAACTTTGGTTACTCCTATACGCTGGTTATTGAGGGTGCTTTTTGACGAGGGCCGGGCACCTCGTTCTATCCTGAAAGTTAGCGCTCCGCGCGATCAATCCAGAATTTCATTGCATCGATATCTCTCGCTATACTCTCGGCAACTTATGTTCGTTCGGTCGTCAGCCCGCTGGTGTTAGCGGAGGTATTTAATGGAACTAACCTTTTTCCAACTTTTGCAGCTGATCGACATCACCATCAACCGATTAGAGTCGGTGTTTCAGTTTTGGCTCAGCGCTACTTTTGCTGCAATCGTCGCCAGCCACTTGGCAAGCGACAGACTCACTAAGGCCTATGCAAGTATGCTGACTGGTCTGTACTTGGTGTTTACCTTTTCAGTTGTGGTTCGCATGATGGCTTTTCGAGAGACGTTAGAGCGATACTTATCTCAGGTAGCGGAAATTAGAGGGGATTCCCTCGGCTCCTCTGTAGTGGGTTTGATCAATGCAAGTACCTGGGCGACCGTCATTTTGGGGACGTTGGCCACAGTGGTATTTATCTGGCATTCCTACCTAACTGCTGGGAATGGGCAGGCAAGTGTTGACGATGTCAACGAACCAACAACGAATCCTCAGAGTTAAGAGTATTATGGACTAATCCGGATCCAGCTTGTCCTGAGTGCGCAACTCAAAATCACTTGCGTCATGTCGCTCGAGTAGCTGCGACGATTTGGCGCCATAAGGGCGGTTGACCATGCGACCCCGTTTCACGGCAGGCCGCTGAGATATCTCATCCGTGTACCGCTTCAGATTGGTGTAGGTGTGTGCTTCCAGGAACTCGGCGGCGTTATACGCTTTTCCGTCAATCACTGACCCATACCAAGGGTAGATGGCCATATCGGCAATGGTGTACTCATCACCGCAGATGTATCGATTGTCTGCCAACCGCTGATCAAGCAGGTCGAGCTGACGCTTTACTTCCATCGCGTAGCGGTCGATGGCGTATTCGATCTTCACCGGTGCATAGGCATAGAAATGACCAAACCCACCGCCTAACATCGGTGTTGCGCCCATCTGCCAGAACAACCAGTTCAAGCATTCGGTTCTTCCCGCATGATCCTTTGGGATGAACTCGCCAAACTTGTCTGCGAGGTACAGGAGAATCGAGCCCGACTCAAACACCCGTAGGGGAGTCGCTTCGCTACGATCCATAAGTGCTGGAATCTTCGAATTTGGGTTGGCCGCAACGAAGCCGCTACCAAACTGTGAGCCGTCGCCAATATTGACTAGCCAGGCGTCGTACTCAGCACCGCTGTGTCCCTTGGCAAGTAACTCCTCCAGCATGATGGTGACTTTCACACCGTTGGGTGTCCCCAAGGAGTAAAGCTGCAACGGGTGCTTACCGATCGGCAGCTCTTTTTCCTGCTGAGCACCGGCGGTGGGGCGGTTGATGTTGGCAAAGGCTTGGTTGCTGTCTTGCTTCCACTCCCAGACCTTGGGCGGCTCGTAGGTTTCGCTCATGGAATTTCCCTTATTATCGCTTCGCGTCTGTGGTCTCAGTGTAGCGAGTCAGTATCGTTTCAGCGAATGCAGTGTTCGAGTGTTACTTTGTCGGCTCGGGTATTGGCTTTGCTACTCGATGTCTGAGGTTTCCTCATAGCCGACTGATCCTTTGATTTGAGATCCGACTTAAGTGAGATGCATTCATTTATCAGGGAGGCCACGCTGTGTCTGAAGGTAAGTCGCAAAGCTTCCTAGCCAGTGGCTTCCCATGTAGTGCATATCGCCTAGCACGGCAGATAATCCCGCTTCTCGGTGCGCTTCTACCACAGCAGTCAGTGTTGAGCGACGTGCATCATCACTCGGTAAGCCAGCGATAATCCCTTCGAGCATCCATGCGCGACTTGTATTTAGGCCGTCTAGATGGGCTAACTTGCCATCGGTTTTGTCTGTAACAGTCGCGGGCCTTAACCAGGCTTCACCGAGATTGGCGTCAAGTTCGGGGAAAAAAGTATCAAGCCAAGCGCTGAATTCAGCTTCCGTCATTACCCTTCGCATAAGATCTGCTTCGGCGATGCAGGGTGAGAGAAAGTCCTGACCCGACGGTTCATAAGCTAGTGGGCAGTCACGATCATCGAGGTAGAACTCTATAACGCGTGCGGTCAGCAGTGACTCAAATGCCACGTTATCTGCTGCACGGCTCCAGTCCAACATAAGACCAAAGGCGAAAGCGGTCTGACTGTGTTCGCCAGTTCGAATCGGGTGGGTTAACTTGGTCAGCCATGCCGTCAGATTGTTAACCGCAAGAGCCTCGAGCGGCTCTAGCTCAGTTAGCCATGATTTGGCCTCGGGTAGTGTTGACTGGCGAAGCTCGGTCGACAGCTGCAGTAACCACGCGATGCCGTATGGCCGCTCGAAAGAAGCCATACCCGGCCGTTGATAATTTGCTAGCTCTCCGGTGATGTTGTGACGAGTGAAGCTCTGGTTCAGTTTGCTGATCACAGTGGGCCGGTCGATGAGGTTTGGATGCGTGTTTAGTAGGCGTACCAGTAGCCAGTGCCCGTGAACAGACGAGTGCCAATCAAAGCAGCCATAGAATGCGGGATAAAGTTCGCGCGGCGGCTTTAAGTCCTCGTCACTGCTCATAAAGTGCGCGATCTTGTTGCTGTATTCCTTGTGGATGCAATCTAGTGCGAGGTTTGCGAATACGGGTACGTACGAGTGGTCGTTGTTGGGCAACAGCGAAAGCTCGTGCGCTGAGTCATCTGTTGGCGCGCTGGCGGCGTCTGCGCAGGCAACTAACAACAAGAGAGTCTGTAGTGAAATTAGTAATCGAAGGTGCATGGTCAAAACGTGACTTTTTGTGGAGCAAGTAACGTAACGTTCAGGCGTCAAGCGGTAAAGCATAGCGTATCGATTTGAAAGCCTGAAATTGAACCTCAAACCCACAAAATAATGGCGAGTCTCAACCTACTAGGGTAGTGACGTCTCGAATCCTTACCAGGCAGTGAAACAGGAAAAATTTACTTAATGGTCTGCCTTATTTTGGGAATGCAGATCACGGCAGCACCGGAGCATCGACGGCCATAAACAGGCAGCTTGCCATATTGTGGGCTAATACCGCCTCTGGTATGTCGCCGCATGACAGTCACGCCAAAGCCGTGGTAGTAATGCACCCATGAACACCTTTATTCAGGCATCGATAGCGGGTTTTACACGTTGCTTTGATTTCAGCGGACGATCATCGCGGCCCGAGTTTTGGTACTTCATGCTGCTCTTCATCGTGTTGTACCTAGTGATCGCTCTTGTTGATCAATTTCTCGTTACTTCGACAGTGGATATCCGTGAGTTGCCACTAGGGCACTACATACCCATGGGAATGGTCGACCCTAATGTGGGGGTTCTTGTACTCCTCTATCGACCCATCATGGCCATACCGACCATTGCAGTCACAATACGGCGGTTGCATGACGTGGGTAAATCGGGCTGGTGGTGCTTTCTATGGGTGCTGCCCTTGCCAATTATTGGTTGGCCTTATCTTATCCCGCTACTGTGTAGGCCATCCAGTGACTAGCGTCTCCAACGGGCAAGCAAGTAGAGGGGTTTGTTTGTGCGTCTGAAGCCTGTTTACTCGACTGACCTGAATCTTGTTGATGCGCCTCTCACTGAAGTCCCGAATCAGTGGGTGCCCCAACAAGGTATTCATCTCTACCACTTCCCACTTTCTCTCGATTCCCAAAAGGTTCGCCAGGGTCTTGAGGAGCTTGGTATTCAATGGCAATCGCACCCCATCTTGCTATCCGCCCACCAGCAGTTTTCACCGAGTTATTTGCGAGTGAATTCTCGATGCGTCGTACCGACACTAGTCATCGATGGCAAGGTCACCACCGATACGATCAACATACTCGATCTTCTCGCTGCCCGGTTTGGTGCTGCCAATCAGCGCTTTGAGACCTCGGCGGTGGAAAGAGCGCTCGTCAACTATTGGGTCGATAAGGCTGCGGGCTTGTTTATCGAGGCGCTGACGTACGGGCATGTCGAGGGGGTCAAGAAGCCCTTTCCAATTGGGAATGCCTCTGACAGCGGGCGCTCCCACCAAGACAAAGTCGACCTACTGACTGGATTGATCGAGACCTATAAAAACGATCCCACACTGAAGGCGGCCTATGAAAAAAAGCGTGCCGTTATTGAGGCTACAAAAGAGGCTATGGTTGCCCCGGGTCAGATGTCTGCCATTGTCGACGCCACGAAAGTTGAGCTTGAAGACCTAGCACACCAATTAGCGTCAGGGCAGTTTGCCGATGGCGGATGGCTTGCGAGCGATGCCTTTAGTCTCGCTGATGTTCAATGGGGTGCGGTCTTGTATCGCTTGCAGTGGGTGGGGCTTCAACCGCTATTGTGGGAAAAGGGCTCCATCATTTCGGCTTACGCCGAAAAGCTTTTTGCGAAAGCGTCATTTCAAACAGGCGTTGTTCAGTGGTCGAGAGTGGGTCGCAAGGTCGTCTTGCCGACCATTCGCTACAAGCTGTTAGAGGCCTTTGGTTTCAGGCCAGACATCTGAACGGTATTGGTAAAAAACTCAGTGGTAAAAGGGACAACCTGGGGGTAAATAAAAAATGAATCAACTCGCTCATAAATGTCAGATGCCCTGGTGGCTCACGGTCATCATTGTGATCGAGACCTTGCCTATGTTCTTAGGGCCCATCTTCGCCTTGAACAACCCCGCTTTCTTGGGAGGGCCAGAGGCCACAGAGGTGGGTTTTGCCACTTGGCTTTACACCGCGCGGAACTTCGCGGTGGGTATCGCCTTCGTTGTCGCCTACCTCCTAAGGAGTGCGCCTATGCTGTTTATTTTGATTCTCATCAGGTTGCTGACAGACCTAGTCGATGGCCCCGCCGTCTTGCTGCTTGGAATGGCGAGCAACGAGATCAGACTAATAGCAATATTTGTCATTGGGTACTACATACCGGCGCTGATTGCCTTACGCTTTTTTTGGAAACAAATGACGAGCTCTACTGCGGCTGAATAGCCGCTTAATACCTGGCTTCAGATGGGTAACCTCAGGGTTCGGTCTGAAGTCAGCGTGCAATCTGCGACAAGGGTAGCGCCAACATCTGCCGATGATTTAACCGGACTTTCGCGCCCATCGGAGAATCACAAAAAACGACACCATAATGATGGGGAAGTCGAGGAACGTGGTGTATGTGAGCCAGAAATCTTCCGAGAAATTTTCCGCGACAAAATAATTTCCACCGGCAGACACAATGCCCACAAGACTCATGCCAATGGCCAGTCTATTGTGATGCAATGAACCCGGCATGTAGCGCTCGAATCTTGCGCCAAAATAGGCGCCTTGCCTTAACAGTCCATCGGCCATAAACAGGGCAGCTGTGAACAGCCCTAGCGCCGTGCCCTTCATTTGTACCCAATAGCTATCTTGTAAAAGGAGAGAAAAAGCGGTGGAGATGCCTAACATGATGGTGCCGAACACAGCAAAGCCCCCCAAGAGGTCCACTTTGACGAATCGCTGTAAAACGATGAGCCCTAGGCCTGTAACCCCGCCAACAATAGCAGCGAGAACCAGATCTCCCGTGACTTTGCCCACGATAAAGAACAAAGCCCCGAGACCGAGGTCGGCATAAACGGAATATTTATTTTGCGCCCACTTGCTCTCCCCAGCATCCGCAACGTTTTCCTTCATGCCATTTAGGTCGTCCATGAGTGCTTCTCCGTAACGCAGATCTTCCCCAGGGTGGCTTTCATACACCACGCGGCCGTTTTCGATTACGGCAATACCTATATTCCACCAATTGAAATAGCCCGACTCGACCTTTGCCTCATATCCGGAAGAACTCTTTAACGGGTGTACGAATGTTGTGAGCCCATCGATGTATTTGATGGATTGTTCATCAACGAGGAAGTCGTCGACATACAACGATGAGATCGTTTCACTGCCGGTCAACGTGACCTTCACTTCGCAGCTATGGCCGTGAAACGTAAATGGCCTCGAATAACTCCAAATTTTCATGTGGTAGCGCGCCTAGGCCAAAAGAAGATTCCTCACTATCTTTGCACGCTTTCACTGTTCTAAGGGAGGTTTTACCACTGGCTTTTGCACGTCAAACGCCCGCCAGGTTGCGGTTACTAGCTTTTGGCGATTGAGTCCGACAGACACTTTTGACTAGTGAGGCCGGAAACTATCCAATCTGCCATACACCCACAGATCAACCACGCGCGCATTGGTTTGGGTCAGGTTATGTGCCCTAAGCCCAGATAGCTTCGAATATGTGCTAGAGAGCTAACTTTTGCTGATTGGCGGTGCCTATCAAGTGCGATTCCTGACGGCTTTCGTTCGCTGAAGCAGCACCACCGGCAATACACCGAGAATCACGATCAGTAGCGCGGCGCCAGATGCCTCGGCTAGCCGTTCATCGCTGGCTAGTCGATAAACCTGGGTCGCTAGGGTGTCGAAGTTAAAGGGCCGCAAAATCAGTGTTGCCGGTAGTTCCCGCATAACATCCACGAACACCAACAAGCAGGCCGCAAAGATGCTGGGCCTTAGCAAAGGGAAATGGATTTTGCGGATCATCTCGCCTGTCGTGGTACCGAGTGTTCTAGCCGCCGCATCGATGTCGTGAGAGATACCCGCGAAGCCAGAGTCCACCGACTGATATGCAACCGTCAAAAATCGACAGACATACGCATAGAGAAGCAGGAACAGGCTTCCTGAGAGCAGTGGCGTGGATAGGCCTGACCACGTTTCCATCAACCACGTATCAAAACCACCAACCGGCTTGAGTAATGCAACGGCCAATAGAATGCCCGGTAGGGCATAGCCTAAGGTCGATACACGGATCAGGCTATGGGTGAGCGGGCTGGGGTGGAGGCGCTTAACATAGGCCAGTACCCAGGCAATCAGGGTAACCCCAACCCCAGCCGCCATCGCGAGCAATAAGCTATTCAAGGCCAGTTGAGTGAACTTTGCTTGGGTTACCGCATTAACATTGTCAGCCGCGTATATCGCCAGCGTTACTGCTGGAATCACAAACCCGAGCAAGATAGGCAGTACACAGGCCCCTATGGCAAAAAAGGCCCTGATGCCAGTCAGATTAATCTGCGAGGCTCCAGCAATGTCGCTACGATCGACCGCACCTCGCCGATTACTTTCCTCCAGTCCTACCAGCACAATGACGAATAGGAGCATGAAAGAGGCTAGTTTCAATGCGGCCTGAGGGTCGCCTAATCCAAGCCATGTACGGAAGATACCCGTTGAGAACGTAGGTACTGAGAAATAGCTAACCACGCCAAAGTCGGCCAGTGTTTCCATCAGCACTAGCGCCAGACCGCCGAAGATGGCAGGGCGCGCGGCAGGCAGAGCGACGCGGAAAAAGGCGCTGAACGGGCCGTGGCCAAGCACGCGCGCAGCATCAAACTGAACACCCGATCGCCCTGCGAAGCTGTTTCGGCAGAGCAGATAAATGTAAGGGTAGAGCACGAGCGAGAGTAGAACGGCAGCACCCGTTAGATTGCGAATCGGTGGAAACTGGAGATCGTTTATCCCTAACGAGAACCATAAGCGGAGCGTGGTCTGTACGGGGCCAGACACTTCAAGCAGGTCCGTGTACACATAGGCAACGATATAGGCGGGCGACGCCAGCGGCAGCATTAACAACCAACTTAAGGTGGCCCGTCCGCGAAACTGACAAGCACCAATGAGCCAGCCAGTGCTGACACCCAAGAGTAGGGATATCCCCCCGGTCAGCATCATTAATGTAAGCGTATTCAGTACATACTCGTTAAGCACTGTCTCCCTGAGGTGCTCCCAAATAGGACCGGCCGGCTGGGCTAGGGAGAGCAAGGTGACAACAATTGGCAACGACACCAGCGCGGCTACAAATAGCGCGGGTAATACCAGTAGACCGCTAGCTTGTTGTGATGGAGTAGGCATAGACTATTGCGAGTGATTGTCGGCGAGTAGTGTATTCAGGTGCTTGTAATTAACAAAGTGTCGCATCGATTTAGTAAGAATGTGGCCTTAAACGATATTTCTTTTGAGTGTAAGGCCGGTGAAGTCACCTGTTTGATAGGGCACTCGGGCTGCGGCAAGACCACCTTGCTGCGACTTATGGCCGGGTTGCTGCCCTTGCAGTCCGGGGAGATTGCGCTGAACGGTTCCACGCTTGCCAGTCCATCAGTGATGGTAACACCCGAGCTGAGGTCGGTCGGCATGGTCTTTCAAGAAGGTGCCTTGTTCCCCCACATGAGCGTCATCAACAACGTCGCTTTCGGGTTGCGGGAAAATGGAGCCAAAGAACGCGCACGTGAGTGGCTGGCACGTGTCGGCTTGTCGGACTGCGCGGAGCGATATCCCGATAGCCTGTCGGGTGGGCAACGCCAACGTGTTGCGCTGGCAAGAGCCATGGCGCCAGAGCCTGCAGTCCTGCTTTTTGATGAACCCTACGCCAATCTAGACGTTCCGCTGCGAAGAACACTTCGTAAAGATACGCGGCAAATCATCCGCGAGACGGGGGCGGTGGGTGTCTTCGTCACTCACGATCCGGATGAGGTGTTGGCAATGGGTGACAACGTCGTTGTGCTCGATCAGGGCGTGATGGTCGAGAGCGGCACGCCCCAAACCTTGTACGAGGCGCCTCAGTCACGCTACACCGCAGAATTATTCGGTGATCCTCAGAAACTTGAGGGCGTTATTCATGATGACGGCGTCACCTCACCACTGGGGGAGTGGGATCGGAATGTGCTGACTGAACCCACAATGGCAAATGGCCCTGTCACGCTGATCGTGGACGCTAACCAGTTAATGCTGCAAACCGACAATGACGGCCTTCAAATTACGCATATCGATAGCATCGGTGGCTTAAACCGAGTGACCGTAAAGAGTGTTCAAGGCACACCAATGGACTTTGAATGCCCAAGATATCTGGCTGCAGACATTGTTGTGGGATCCTGCGTTCTGGTAACACCCAAATCAGGTGCAGTTTTCGCATCAAGAACATTACTCGATTGATCAAGAGAATAATTCTCATTATCATTAAAAAAATTAGCAAAAGGTAATCACATGCGTTTCTCATCGCTCTTATCTGTCTCTTTGATCGCTTTTTCCACACTAACGGCGTGTTCGGATGATGATGCCTCTGACGGCGCTAGCGCAGGTGAACTCAACCTGTATTCATCTCGTCATTACGACACCGATATTGCGCTCTACGAGAACTTCACCGCGGCGACAGGCATCAAGGTCAATTTGATTGAGGCTGGCGCTGACGAGCTGATTGAGCGAATCAAAAGCGAGGGCGAGGCGAGTCCTGCCGATCTCCTGATTACCGTTGATGCTGGTCGTCTGTGGCGAGCAGAGCAGGCGGGTATTTTTCAGCCCATTGATTCACCTATTCTGAACGAGCGTCTGCCTGAAAATATGCGACACCCTGATGGCTTGTGGGTGGGGCTGTCTAAGCGAGCCCGCGTCATTGTCTACAACGCCGAGGCGGGTCTACCTGAGCCACTGAGTGACTACTCAGATCTGGCTAATCCGGCTCATCAGGACAAAGTTTGTATCCGCTCCTCAAGCAATATCTACAATATCTCTTTGATGGCAGCGATGGTGTCTCGAATGGGCGAGGCCGCGGCTGAAGAATGGGCTGCCGGCGTGGTCGCGAATTTTGCGCGTACACCACAGAGCAATGACACCGGTCAGATCCGCGCTGTCGCAAGTGGCGAGTGTCAGATTGGGGTTGTCAATACTTATTACCTAGCGCGACTTGCGGCGTCTGAAGATCCGGCCGATCAAGAGGTGTCATCAGCCGTAGAGATCGTGTTTCCGGGTCAAAAGGGCAATGGAACCCACGTCAACATTAGCGGCGCTGGCCTCGTGAGCACGTCTCCAAACCCAGAAAATGCCATCAAGTTTCTTGAATACCTGACCAGTGAGCCGGCTCAGCTCTTGTTCGCCAATGGTAATAACGAATACCCAGCGGTACCGGGTATTGCCGCGACGTCAGCGGTGGTCGGGTTAGGTGAGTTTAATGAGGATATGTTGAATGCCTATGAGCTAGGTATTAACCAAGCCGCGGCGATTATGGTCTTCGACCGTGCTGGTTGGAAATAGACCTAAATGAGGTTCTAAACCACACACAAAAAGCCCGATTTAGGCGGGCATCTGTGATGCAAACGATGGCCGATAATAAAAGAAACATATTGCTCATCACGACGGATCAAATGCGGTTTGACGCCCTTGGCTGTAATGGTGGGCGGGTTGCGCGAACGCCCTGCATCGATTCGCTCGCCACCGAAGGTATCAATTACAAGCGCGCCCATAACAACCATGTGGTGTGCATGCCAGCTCGAGCGAGCATCATTACCGGCCAGCATGTGGGAACGCATGGCGTGTGGATGAATGGCGTGACGCTGCCCGAGGATTACCCGACGGTCGCTCACGCCCTCGGCAGGGCAGGGTATAATACCGCGCTCATCGGTAAGGCGCACTTTGAGCCCTGGCTAGGCTCTCCCGATGACTTCTATGAGAATCGAATGGCTCAGCTTGGCGAGCACGGGCCTCATCGAGGCTTCGACCATATGGAGCTTGCCAATCATTTCTTCGAGGGTCACAGCCATTTTGACCTCGCCATGAATGCGCACCCTGATCTGAAATCCAGGTTTTACCCGATGATCACTGAGAGAGGACAGAACACTGCCAGCGCTGGAGAGACGGGTGCGGTGCAGGTTTGGCCAATGGACGTGCCGCGAGATCTATACCACACGGACTGGGTCGCGGATCGAACCCTTGCTTGGCTTGACAAGCAGGGTGAGTCACCCTGGTTTTGTTGGATGAGTTTCCCGGATCCACATCACCCCTGGGATGTGCCCCGATCAGAGCTTCACCGCGTGAATTGGCGCGACCTTGACTTGCCGCCCGCCTATCTGGATGGAGATGAGGCTCGGCGAGTGCTGGCGACTAAGCCCAAACACTGGCTCGGTTATTACGAAGCAAGCCTATGGAGTAATCTTGAGTCGCCGCGAGACTATGTGCCCGCGGACATGACCGCTGATCAAGTGCGCGAAATCAATGCAATGACGCATATCGAAAACGAACTGATCGACGAGGCATGCCAGCGGGTCATCGACTATCTGAAAGCTCGCGATTTGTATGACCATACCGATATCTTCTTCACCACTGATCACGGTGAATTGCAGGGTGATTATGGGTTGATGTTTAAGGGTCCCTACCATGTGGACGCCCTGATGCGTCTTCCGTTCATCTGGAAGCCCGGTCAGATAGGTGTTGAACCGCAAGTAATTGATGAGCCCGTCGGGCATGTGGACCTGGCGCCCACTTTTTGTGCCATCGCAGGGATCGAACCAGAGCAAATGGACGGTGGGGTCTTGCCTACATCGGCTGATGAGGCATCGCGTCAAGGCAGGGAAACCACAATGACTGAATGGGCGTCTGAGCATGGCCCGGTGAATCTCTCGCTGGAAAGCCTGTATCACAAGGACGGCTGGTTGATCACACGTTATCACTCAGGTTCTGTGTACGAGGGCACTGAAGGTGAGTTGTATCGGATGACAGAAGATCCGCTGCAAATGGAGAATCGCTGGGACGACCCCTCATTGGCATCAGTGAAATCCGACTTACTTGCCGAACTCAGTCAAGCGCATATCCCCATGCGAGAACCCAAGCGCCCTAGGCTCGCGCCTGTGTAACCAACTGGCAGCAAAACGAGCAGCCCAACCTGACAGGACACACAGACATGAACATTGGATTTATTGGTCTTGGCAATGTGGGTAGCAAACTCAGCGGCAGCCTAATCCGCAACGGGCATGACGTTTCGGTGTTGGATCTGAATCCAGACCTTACGGCCCAAAAAGCCATTACGGGCGCAAAGGCAGCAAATTGCGCGGCCAACTCCAGAAATTTAACAGCACAGCGATAAAAAGTGGCGAAAAGCAGGGCTTGTTCTACGCTGATATGGCCAGCTGAACTAGCTAAATTCGGATGGTACCCGCGAGATTCGATCTCGTATTTTTTCGGAGAAAATATAAGGGGAAATCATGAACAAATTCATAGTTATAGGATGCGTTGCGGTATGCGCCGTGGCCCCCTCGCTGGCGGACGATCACGGAGCAGAGTCTATGGGAAATGGTGCCTTCACAACCTTGTTTGTCTCGGCTACCGATGTAGATAGTTATATTGATTCTGTGAAATCCAGCACGGCTTTGTTTGAGGCCATTGGCAGTGATGCGGCGGGGGATTGCGAGACAATCTCTGGACGTGACGAAGTCGGGCAATTGAT
>CAJWQE010000052.1 GCA_913045375.1 uncultured Halieaceae bacterium
TATGGTTCACGCCAGTGGCGATGCAGAGGATATGCTCGATGAAGCCCTGAGTAACATGTCCCTCGGTAATGTAGACCAGCACCACCGAGCGCGACTAAAGCGATTACTGGAACGCATGACACGCAAGCTAGCCGCTCGTCACGGCCGCGTCCGAAAACGAGTCAAACGAGGTCAACTCGCTGTACCAGCAACCCTGCGGAAAGCCATGGCGACCGACGGTGTACCTTTCAAACCACAGTGGCGAAAAAGCGTTCGTCGCAAACCTCAGATTCTGATCCTCTGTGACGTGAGCGGCTCTGTAGCGGCTTATGCGAAATTCTTATTGCTGTTCCTCCACTCACTTCAAGATATTCTGCCGAGAACTCGCAGTTTTGCCTTTTCATCCAACTTGGGTGAAGTCACCGAGACATTGCGTGCGCTTCCTGTAGAGATCGCCATTGAGCGCGTCAACTTGAAGTACGGTGGCGCTACGGACTACGCCCGCGCCTTTGAAGATTTTGCGAGTCTGGCCATGGCCGACATTAATCGCGTCACTACGGTGATTATTTTGGGCGATGCGAGAAATAACAATACGGACCCAAGGCTCGACCTCCTCGCTGAAATTCGATCGAAGTGTCGACAGCTGATTTGGCTCAATCCAGAAAGTCAGAGAAGTTGGGGTACGGGTGATTCTGAAATGCCGGGCGTCATCCGCAACTGCGATGTGGCGGCCGAGTGCAGCACCCTTAAGCAATTAGAGCGAGTCATTGATGACTTACTGGCTCAACTCAACAGCTGAGTTAGTCAGTCCCTTCCAGCCGAAGTCCGCCAACACCACCGGCACCGCCCTCACTGGCAAGCTTGATCTTGAGTCTCAAATTATTGGCAGAGTCCGCGTTTCGCATTGCCTCCTCCTGCGTAATCTTGCCCTCGTGATACAGACTGAAGAGTGCCTGATCAAAGGTTTTCATACCCTGATCAATCGATTTCTCCATGATGTCCTTTAGCGCGTGAATATCGCCTTGTAAGATCAAGTCTTTCACTAAGGGCGACGCTAGCAACACCTCGATCGCCGCACAGCGCCCCCCTCGGCTGTGGGGATAAGGCGCTGAGACATGATGCCCAATAAATTCAGCGAGAGGTCCATCAACAGCTGGGGGCGACGTTCCTCGGGGAAAAAGTTAACAATCCGCTCGAGTGCTTGATTGGCGTTATTAGCGTGCAGTGTTGAAACACACAGGTGGCCTGTCTCGGCAAAGGACACTGCATATTCCATGGTTGCGCGATCGCGTATCTCGCCGATGTAAATGACATCTGGAGCTTGCCGTAAGGTATTTTTAAGCGCGTTTTCCCAACTCCGCGTATCGACGCCCAATTCTCGCTGATTAACGATCGACCGCTTGTGACGATGAATAAATTCAACGGGATCTTCGATGGTGACGATGTGCCCACCCATGTTGCTATTTCGATGATCAATCAGGGAAGCAAGCGTGGTGGACTTACCTGAGCCCGTTGCGCCAACCACAAGTAACAGGCCGCGTTTTCTTTTGATTAAGTCGGCGGCGATTGATGGTAAACCGAGTTGTTGCATCGGCGGAATATCGACGACGATATAGCGAACCACCATTCCCACTTCGTTTCGCTGTTTGAAGATATTGACTCGGAATCGCCCGACACCAGGCAGAGAAATTGCCAGGTTCATTTCGAGCTTCTCATCGAATTCGCGAGCTTGCTGACCGTCCATCAGCTCGTAGGCGAGATCGCGTGTGAAGCCAGGAGACAGTCTCTCGTCCGACAGCGGTTTCAACTCACCATCAAACTTCGCACTGGGCGGTGCGCCCGTCGTCAAGTACAAGTCCGAACCGCCCTCATCAGCGAGGGTCTTAAGCCAATTTTCAAAATCCATGCTGCCTCCATGCTAGGGTTTACGTCGAACTGCTGTACCAACTGATCTGATAGAGCGTAAACTTGCGTCCGACGTTGTACAGCGATCCGAAATAGCGCATCGACGTACATGACCCCAGTGGTTTGTAAGGTACTACAAGATGATGGCTGCGGCATTTAGAACAGCAATAACAAACGGTAGCCTTTCTGACATTCTGCAAGTAACCCGAGGCATCGAAAAAGAAGGCCTTCGTGTCTCTTCCAGCGGTCATAGGCTCTCGCAGAAGCCCCACCCCACACCACTGGGTTCTGCCTTAACCCATAACGCCATTACAACGGATTATTCGGAAGCGCTTCTCGAATTCATCACGAGTGTCCATGACACGCCTGCTGGCGCGCTGAACGAACTCCATCAACTGCACGCGTATACCGCTCAGTCACTTCACGACGAAATCATCTGGGGCGCCAGTATGCCGGGAGAGCTGGGACCCGAGATGGAAATTCCCATTGCGAGCTATGGCTCATCCAACATCGGTACGATGAAACGTGTTTATCGAAATGGATTGAGCGCGCGGTATGGTCGAACCATGCAGGTCATCGCCGGAATTCACTACAACTTCTCATTACCCGATGCTTTCTGGGAGACATCTAGAAGCTTCGGTAACCCAGACTGTTCGCTCGCCAATTGGCGAACGCAAGGCTATTTGGCGCTGATAAGAAACTTCCAGCGCCACGGCTGGTTACTCAACTTTTTGACGGGTAGTTCTCCGGCGCTGAGCCGATCGTTTGTTCGGGGCGAGTTGCCGGAGCATTTGCAGAGCATCAACAGCCACACACTTTATGGCGAGTTCGCGACATCACTTCGTATGGGAGATCTCGGCTACACCAGCTCCGCGCAGGATGGTTTGCAGATTTGCTACAACCAACTAGAGACCTACATTGAAACGCTGACCAAGGCCATCGTAACGCCGCATGACGACTATTGCCGACTACCAGATGTCACTCGCGGCGAGCGCACCCAGCTCAATGACGGATTACTCCAAATCGAAAATGAGTTCTACAGTGCCATCCGTCCAAAGCGCGTCACGCGATCAGGTGAGGCACCGGTGCGAGCGCTTGAAGAGCGGGGCATCGAGTACGTCGAAGTGAGATGTCTCGACATTAATCCCTTCACGCCCCTTGGTATCAATGAAGAAATCATCGCTTTGGTCGATACCTTCCTTCTGTCGTGTGTCCTGTCAGATAGCCCACTATGTGATGCCGCCACTCGCAGTATCGATAACACCAATACTCAACGGATCCTTAACTTTGGGCGTGATCCGTCACTTCAGCTACTGACAGAAGATGGTCAGGTAATACCGCGTAACGAGCTTGCCAAACCCATTCTTGATACGATGCAAGAGGCTGCTGAGTGGCTCGACAGTGCAACGAGTACAACGCGTCACAGCGACGTCATGAATCGAGCACGAGGCATGTTAACGGGTGATGTCGAGACCCCATCTTCCCGTGTGTTAAGGGAAATCTTCGAGCAGAACATCAGCTACTCAGACCTGATGGGGCGTTATGCTGAAGAGTGGCATCGCGAATTCGACGCCCACCCCATACCAAGCGAGACCAGAACCAGTCTGGCTGATGAGGCAATCGCATCGTTACGACGCCAGCGTGACATCGAATCTGCCGATAGTGTGTCGTTCGATGCTTTCCTAAGCGAGTTCTACGCGCAGTACTGGCGCTAAGACTCAAGCGGAAGCGGCCGATATCGACCGCTGTCGTGTGAAGTAGGACCTACTCCGTCCTCATTACCCGTTCCTTGGGCACAGTAAACCGCCAAGCGGTATCACTGTTTTCAAGCCCGGGTCTTTAGCGACCTATTGCGAAACGACCGCGACGAGCTCTACCTTAAAGATGAGCACCTCATTTGGTCCGATTGCAGCGCCCGCACCACCGGCGCCATAAGCGAGGTTGGATGGGATGGTCAGCTCGTACTCGGCGCCTTCGCTCATCAGCTGCAATGCCTCTGTCCAACCGGGGATTACTTGCGTGACACCAAAGGTGACCGTTTGGCCACGGCTGTAACTGCTATCAAACACAGTGCCATTAATCAGACGACCTTCGTAGTGCACTTCAACCGAGTCAGCCGACGTAGGCTTCGCACCGGTACCCTCACGAACTACGCGGTACTGAAGACCACTTGCTGTCGTTTGCACGCCTTCAGCGCCTGCGTTCGCCTCCAGGTAGGCAATACCGGCTTCAAGGTTAGCGTCACCCGCTGCACGCATCTCAGCTTCTTGCTCTGCCTGCATCTGTTCCTGCATAGCGATCATTTCGGCGTTTATTTCGTCGTCGGTCATCTTCGCTTCTGCACCTGACAACGCATCGCGAAGTCCCTCTGCAAACGCATCCGCGTCGATTGGCACACCCTCGGCTTTCATGCGTCGGCCCATATTCATGGCAATGCCGTAGCTGATGCGTTGCTCTTGGCTATCTAAACTCATTTCAGTTGTCTCCGCAGTTTGATCACAAGCGACCAAGCCGACACTCATTAGCGCCGTCAGCGCTACAGTTTTGCACGCAGATTTCGAGAAAAAACTCGCATTTAACATGGCAGGTTGTCCTGTGTAGGTAATAAACAAAAAGGTCCGCGCATGGTACGCGGGTCCGGCAGTACTGGCTACCGCCCGAAAATATCGACCACCCGCCGAAGAGTGACCACATCCTTGAGCTCTGGGAGTTGGGACAAATTTCGTTCCACTACCGGCGTAGAAACGTCGTTGAGCTGCTCTTTGATAAGTAATGCATCGACGAGCAACCCAGCTAACACGCGCTCCGCCTCCAGCTCGAGCCCAAGCAGATGGCGACGATTTGTAATCATAGACGGTATACCAGTCCAAGCCTGCCGCTGCCGACGAAGCGGCAGCACAACACCTTCCACCCACGGTGTGATGGCCGCGCGAATGCGCTGTTGGTCTTCTTCTCCGATGGCCTGACCTCGATGCCCCAACCATGCAAGGAACATGGCTTCCAAAATAATGAGATTTGAACTCTCCTGAAGCTCCAGAAGCCCTTCCCGCACTTGCTCATCCTCATACTGCGCAACTGCCCAACCCCAAAAATCCTGTAGCAAATTACTGCCCAACGTCTCATCACCTTTCGTCATCTTTTACTACCGCCGCTTTTGCCGCGAGACGCTGCTTCGCCCGTCTGGACAAACGACGAACGGAATACTCGCGTTGCTGAGCGACGGAGCGGTTTTCGCACTCCTTGTACCAGGCCAGAGCCACGGGCCTTCTTGCACGGGTGTAGTTCGCACCGCCGACAATCTCACCATTATGCTGCCTGACTCGGCGCTCTAGATCCGTTGTGACCCCAGCGTAAAAAGAGCCGTCTGAGCACCGCACTAAATAAACAAACCAAGAATCATCGGAGTTCGCGCTCATTCGCCTTCAACACTGTCATCCGAACATATTTTTTGAGAGTATATGTCGCGACACATGTGGAGGCACCATGAGCGACAACATTACACACGTAACGGACGCAGAATTTCAAAATGAGGTTTTGTCATCAGACGTACCCGTCCTGGTTGATTTCTGGGCAGAGTGGTGCGGACCCTGCAAGATGATTGCACCCGTTCTCGAGGAAATTGCCAATGAATACGGTGATCGCCTGAAAGTGTGCAAAGTGGACGTGGATGCAAACCCGGACCTACCCGGTAAGTTTGGTATCCGTGGCATCCCTACGTTGATTGTCTTCAAGGGTGGCAGTGCTGTTGAAACAAAAGTGGGCGCACTCTCCAAGGCACAGCTGGCTGAGTTCGTAGACGGCTGCCTGTAAGCACCTCGCTCCGCCAAAAAATTTATCTCCCGTCTTAGTAGACGCACCGCTTAAGCGGTGCTACCTTTCAACTGTGGGCGATATCTCGCCCGCCTCCCCTAGTCAGCGACCAGCAAATTCAACACGCGAGTGCGTTGGCTGTGGGTCATCAAAAGATCCTTTAGCGCCCTTTTAGCGGGTAACAAAACTTTCCCAACGCCACAGGTACAACCGCGTGCAAGAAGAAGAAACAAACATTGTCGATCAGGCTGTCGAGCCAACCACTGAAGCGACACCCGACACCGAACATCAAGAAGCAGCCGGTAGCGAAGACAAGCCGACTCGAACTCTGAAACTCAACCGCAGCTCGGCTTCGACGGCAGAGGAATCATCGGCGGCCGACGGCGAAGAGCCGGCAGCAGTGGCTGATGGCGATACTGCACAAGCCACTGAAGAAGGCGAGCACCAAGGTGGCGGCCGTAATCGACGAAACCGCAACCGTCGCAACCGACGAGAACCGCATGTGCCATCGGAAAATCCGATGAGTTTGACAGAATTAAAGACCAAATCGACGCAGGAACTGATCGATATGGCCGCTGAGATGGGTATCGAAAACATGGCCCGCTCGCGCAAGCAGGACATCATCTTTTCGCTACTCAAGAAACATGCAAAAAGCGGAGAAGACATTTTTGGCGACGGTGTACTTGAGATCCTTTCAGATGGTTTTGGCTTCCTGCGATCAGCGGACAGCTCATTCCTGGCAGGCCCAGACGATATCTATGTCAGTCCGAGCCAAATCCGACGATTCAATCTGAGAACCGGCGATACCGTGACCGGTATGATTCGTCCACCAAAGGACTCGGAGCGTTATTTCGCACTGTTGAAGGTGAGCGAGGTCAACTTTGAATCACCCGAGACGGCGAAAGCAAAAATCCTTTTCGAAAACCTGACACCCCTGTTCCCGGACGAGCGTTTGACACTCGAAAAAGGCAACGGCTCCACTGAAGATCTCACGGGTCGAATTATCGATCTATGTGCACCGATCGGAAAAGGCCAGCGAGGCCTGCTAGTGGCTCCCCCGAAAGCGGGTAAGACCATCATGATGCAGAGCATGGCGCAGGCCATCATCAGCAACAATCCCGAGTGCTACATTATTGTTCTGCTGATTGACGAGCGTCCCGAAGAAGTGACGGAGATGCAGCGATCGGTTGGAGCGCGCGGTGCCGAAGTCGTGGCATCAACCTTCGATGAGCCACCCTCACGGCACGTTCAGGTAGCCGATATGGTCATCGAGAAAGCGAAGCGATTGGTCGAGCACAAGCGCGACGTTGTGATTCTTCTCGACTCGATTACGCGACTCGCACGTGCCTACAACACCGTGGTGCCCAGCTCAGGCAAAGTACTCACGGGTGGTGTTGATGCTCATGCATTGGAGCGTCCCAAGCGATTCTTTGGTGCCGCACGAAACATTGAAGAGGGAGGAAGCCTCTCCATCATTGCAACGGCTCTGACCGAGACTGGCTCTAAAATGGATGAAGTCATCTACGAAGAGTTCAAGGGCACAGGTAACATGGAACTCCATCTTGACCGAAAAATTTCGGAGAAGCGTGTCTATCCTGCCATCAATATTCGCCGTTCAGGTACCCGCCGCGAGGAGTTGCTCACGGGCGAGGAAGAATTGCAGCGCATGTGGATCCTTCGCAAGCTTCTGCATGGCATGGAGGACCTCCCTGCCATCGAATTCCTGTTGGACAAACTGAAAGATACGAAGTCAAACGACGAATTCTTCCGTTCGATGAAGCGAAAGTAATTCGGTCGAACGGGATCGTGCAGTCGAGTATCCATGTCAATAATGAGACGTGGATGCACGCTCAAACCCTAAGTGTGGCATGCTCGCATTGTCAGCTTGATAAAGAATCATCGTATGAAATTTCGGGACCTCCGCGAATTCCTTGACACCTTGGAAGCCAACGGCGACTTGGTGAGAATCAAAGAAGAGATAGATCCTAATCTTGAGATGACCGAAATCGCCGATCGCACTCTCCGCGGCGGCGGTCCGGCCTTACTTTTTGAAAACCCGAAAGGTTACGACACCCCGCTACTCGCGAATCTTTTTGGCACCGAAAAACGCGTGGCCCTGGGTATGGGCGCGGACTCTATCGAGGCCCTGCGCGAGATCGGCGAGCTACTCGCTTATCTGCGACAACCCGATCCGCCTAAAGGCATGCGCGACCTCATCGATAAAGCACCGCTGCTCAAAAAAGTGCTGAACATGGGGCCTAAGATTATTAGTCGACCGCCATGCCAAGACATTGTTTTGCGGGGTGATGATGTTGATCTTACGACCCTGCCGATCCAAACCTGCTGGCCAGGTGACGTGGGGCCGCTCGTCACATGGCCACTGGTCATCACCCGTGGTCCTGAAAAACCTCGCATGAATCTTGGCATCTACCGGATGCAGCTGTTGGGTCCCAACAAGCTCATCATGCGATGGCTATCGCATCGCGGAGGTGCACTCGACTTCCGCGACTGGACACTAAAACGACCCGGTGAGCCCTACCCTGTCGCCATCGCGCTGGGCGCCGATCCTGCGACGACACTCGGCGCGGTAACACCTGTCCCAGATGCACTTTCAGAATATGCATTCGCCGGATTACTGCGGGGCGGTAAAACGGAGTTAGCCAACTGCCTCACCCCTCGATGCAAGGACAATGAATTACTCGTTCCAGCGCACTCAGAGATTATTCTGGAAGGCTATATCGACCCTAACGAGATGGCGGACGAGGGTCCATTCGGAGATCACACGGGCTACTACAATGAGGTAGAGAGTTTTCCAGTCTTTACTGTGGAAACGATGACAACACGCAAGAACCCCATCTATCACAGCACTTACACCGGCAGACCTCCCGATGAGCCCGCTATCTTAGGTGTGGCCTTGAACGAAGTTTTTGTGCCGCTTCTTCAGAAGCAGTTCCCTGAGATCGTTGATTTTTATCTCCCGCCTGAGGGTTGCTCCTACCGAATGGCCGTTGTCAGCATACGCAAAGAATACCCCGGGCATGCCAAGCGCATTATGTTGGGCATATGGAGTTTTCTCCGTCAGTTCATGTACACCAAATTCATTGTCATCACAGACGAGGACGTCGATGTCCGAAGCTGGGAGGATGTGATCTGGGCCATGACAACGCGCATGGATCCGCGTCGCGACTCTGTTTTCATCGATAACACGCCCATCGACTACCTTGACTTCGCGTCACCTGTCGCTGGTCTGGGCTCCAAAGTGGGTATGGATGCGACCAACAAATGGGAAGGGGAAACTGATCGCGAGTGGGGCACGTCGATTCAGATGGATGCAACGGTCAAAGAGCGCGTGGACTCGATCTGGGATTCTCTCGGCATCCACCTGCCAGGGCGCAAACGCTAAGACTGTTTGACCCCGATGGTTCCAAGGGCTGTCACCACAAAGGGTGCTGGCTGTTTCCCATAGTGCTCAATCAAGGTTTTCTCTGCGTCACCCTTAGGCAGTAGCTGCGCTTTCGCAATCACCAACCCATTGGCCACATCGGTGGCACTCCGGTTGCCCGAGAGTTCAGTTAAGGCATTGACCATCGAGGGCGCATCGTCGAGGTTAATTTGCGCCAAGGCGTGCGTAGCTGAAGCTGTCCAGCCACGTTTTGACAGCGCCTGTAATTCTAATTCCGCGTCTTTCGAGCGCCCCAACCGACATAACTGGCTCGCATAATGCGCCGTCATTTCCGGGACTTGCTTGAGTTCTGCTTTAGCACCACTCCACACCCGCTTTAGCTGGTCGGGCTTTACCGTTGCCTCGAGCTGTCGCTTCAATACCCAGACATCCGCCTGAGCGCGTTCGGCGTTAGAGAAAAGATCAAATTTCATTAGCTTTGGCAGCCGCTGTACCACGGTGTCGGTCCGCTCATCGAACATGGCAATCAAAGTTTCTCGCAATAATGCAGACGCTTTGTCTTCACGCCTCTTCTCCAGCCAGCGCCCGAAGCCAGGTCCGAGCCCCAGAATAGCCGACAGAAAACGAAAACTTACTCGCACTATCCACAAGAGGAGGAAGAGTGCGATGGCTGCCGCTACCAGCGTTGTCTCAAGTCGATACTGACCAAACTGAACCAGTACATAACCTGCATCAAACGCAAGCAACGACACGAGAGCAACACCGGCAGCGAGACCGCCAAGAATTAACCACACTTGTCGCCGCATTACTTCGTCCCCCCTCCAACACTGTCAGCTAGCGCCTCGGGAATGGGTCGTGGCTCGTCGCGGAAAACGCGCAGAGTCTCAGATAGATCAGGAAGAAGTGGTGCTATGTCAACGACGCTCAGTGCCACAAGCGAATCGACAATACTTATCGCACGCGAGTCATCAGTGCGTGAATGCCGCTTGATAAATGACGCGGTGCGATCAACTGACGCAACAAAATTCGGTTGATCGCCCATTAATAGAGCCAATCGAGCTTGCTCAAACATGGCAGTCAGTGAAGATTGTGCCAGTGCAGCCCATTCACTGGGCAGGGGTCGCACCTCAGAGGACTCAAGCGTAGTGACCACGAAGTAAGACGACAAAACACTGATTGCCTGCCGGAGGAACGACGGGGAATCTGATGGATTATCTGAGGCAGACCCTGAAAGCGGCTGCGGCTCAAACCCGAGCGAAACCAGCTCTAACTGTCCTACCTGCTGCTCGAGGGCCTGCAACTGACTGAGAAGTCCAATGCGATCCACCTGCGGTAATGCAGACAAATCAGCGATATTCGAAGCTATTACCCGCCGAAGCAATTTCGCTTTACCGGTATCAACACCTGCCAACAACTTATCAGCTCCCCGCAACAAAACGAGTGCTGCTGAGACATCTCTGGCGACCTGGAGGCGCTGGCTTGCCATACGAACATTAAATTCGGCCTCGGCTGTTCTCCAGGCTGCTTGGTCAACGCCCGATTGTCGTTCCAACTGCGCCTCAGCGCGGGCAAGTGCTTCCTTTAACCGCTGCTCAGAGGCCGTCATGCGATCAACCTCCCCTGTTAGCCGTGACAATTTTTTGTCCTGCTCCTGAACGACTGCTGCCAAGCGTTCTGTTATCGCAGCATCAATATGTCCGGGAATAGTGTCGAGTGCAGACTTCTGACTGGCCTCGAGTTCCGCGACAGACGCTTTAATCGAATCGCGCTCATCGGCCAGTTGATTGGCAAGCGGAAGACCATAGTAGTAGCCAGCGGCCGCGAGCGCTCCGAGGCAAAGGAGCAAAATAAGCAGCAGACTCCGAGTTATCCAACCACCCGCTCGACTCGCCTTCTTTGCAACGCGCTGCTCACTCATAACATCACCTCGGAACTCTGCTTGCTAGGAGAGATCAGCAACTGCCTTGAGTAGTGCTTCATCCCCTGCCCCATCCGCTACTATACGCGATTGCCAGCCCAGCTCTCGAGCCTGATCGGCAACTCGTTGCGAGGGTACCACCAGAGTGTGGGTGTTTAGGGCATCAACGCCATGCGCCCAACACAGATCCGTTAGGCGAGTTAGCGTTTCGCCGCTCGCCACGTGGATAATGCTGGGACTCTCAATAGATACCGCGGACAGGAAGTTCGCCTCCGGCACATCAGGCCAGATACGGCGATAACATTCGATGATAGTGAGATGAACACCCAGGCGAGCCAAACGAGTCTCGATAAGATCTCTGCCACCCTGACCCTTCACAAGCACCACGTGGGTAGGTGACTGATCGAGTGATGCTAAAAACGCGAGGATACCCTCAGAGTCTTCCCTAGCTGGGGATTCAGCGCGAACACCTTTTTCGCCCAAGGCATCTCGTGTTTTAGCCCCTACCGCAATCGTCACTAACCTTTCATTTGGTGTCGCTTGCGAAATTGCTTCGAATCCATGACGGACCGCATTAACCGACGTGTAGATTATGGCCGTGGTAGTCCGCGGCAGCTTGTCGATATCCAATGAACTTTGTAGTGGCTCGATAGCCAGCAAGGGCAGCTTTACGGCCAAATGCCCGTCGCTTGTCAGACGCTCGGCAAGACGATCGACATCCTCTTCTGAACGAGTGACAACAACGCGTTTCACGATCGCGCTGCTTTCAAAATTTCTGCTGCCCCCTTTGCAATCAGCGCGTCGGCAACTTCAAGTCCAAGCGCCTCGGGTTCAGATCCGCGAGCCTCCGAGACAATAACTGTCTTTCCATCAGGCGAGCCAACTCGAGCGCGTAGCCAGAGAGAGTCGCCCTCGGCCACCGCAAAACTGGCAATGGGGACGTCACAACCCCCATCAAGTCGTCTCACAACCGTTCGTTCAGCAATGACACGCCGGGATGTTTCTTCGTGTGCGAGTGGCGCTAGCAGCTCGGCAACGCGACTATCCGTCTCTCTGTACTCTATACCAACCGCACCTTGCCCGCCCGCGGGGAGCAGAAAGTCTTCATCGATCGCAGCACCAATACGGTCATCAAAGCCAAGACGCTTAAGACCAGCGCACGCCAGAATGATGGCATCAAACTCGCCCGCATCGAGCTTCGCTAGACGGGTATTCACATTACCGCGAAGGAATCCAATTTGCAGATCAGGTCGTCGCTGCATGACCTGACACGAGCGCCGCAAACTCGAGGTACCCAGTCGAGCCCCCTCTGGCAAATCATCAAAGCTCGTCACCCCGACCAGCGCATCGCGCGGGTCCTCACGCTCGCAAATGACACCCAGCGTAAGCCCTGGCGGCAACTCCATTGGTACGTCCTTCATCGAGTGAACAGCGATATCAGCACGCTCATCCAGTAGGGCCGTTTCAAGTTCTTTAACAAACAGACCCTTACCACCCACTTTGTACAAGGGCTTATCCAAAAGTTGGTCACCCCTCGACGTCATGCCCAGCAATTTCACCTCAATGCCTGGGTGATGCCGCTTCAGCTCGGCCTCGACAAAATGGGCCTGCCACAAAGCGAGTGGACTCTCACGAGTCGCTATTGTTATTGAATTCATGCTTCCCCCTATTTCTTTTCAGCTTACCACCCGCGCATGCAACGCCCTGCACCTGATACAATAGCAAGCTGTAAAACAAGAGAAGTGTATCGCGTGTCCAGTTCTTTAGACAGTCATACGAGTCAAACATGGGGTGGTCGTTTTAGCGAGGCGACCGATGCGTTCGTTCAGGAATTCACGGGGTCCTACTCCTTTGATCACGTGCTTGCTCACTACGATATTCAGGGCTCGCGCGCGCATGCCGACATGCTCGCTGCCTCTGGCATTTTGAGCAATGAAGATCTGAGCGATATCCACCGGGGACTGACACAGGTAGAAGACGAGATCGCCTCTGGTGCATTCCGCTGGCAGGTAGAGCTGGAAGATGTGCACATGAATATCGAGGCACGACTCACCCAACTGATTGGCGATGCCGGCAAGCGTCTCCATACAGGACGCTCGCGAAACGATCAGGTTGCTACTGACATCAGGCTCTACCTGCGTGCCGCGATCGAGAGCATACGAAGTCAAATGACCCGCCTGCGAACAGGGCTGATTGATCAGGCTGAGCGGTATGCGGACACCGTCATGCCCGGCTTTACGCACCTGCAAGTTGCACAGCCAGTGACGTTTGGTCATCACCTGCTGGCCTGGAATGAGATGTTGGCGCGTGACGATAGCCGACTCGCCGACTGCTCTTCCCGAATGAACTACTGCCCTCTGGGCTCAGCAGCACTCGCAGGTACGTCATACAACATTGACCGGCATATGACAGCCACAGCGCTCGGCTTCCAAGCGCCAACCGAAAATTCCTTGGACTCCGTATCCGACAGAGACTTTGCCATCGAATTTACGTCCGCCGCAGCGATCACCATGATGCACCTCTCGCGCATGGCTGAAGAGATGATTATTTGGACGAGTGCCCAGTTCGATTTTGTCGATCTACCAGATCGGTTCTGTACTGGCTCGTCGATCATGCCGCAAAAGAAAAACCCGGATGTTCCGGAGTTGATTCGCGGTAAGGCCGGACGAGTTCAGGGGCATCTAGTCGCACTTATCACGCTGATGAAAGGACAGCCACTCGCCTACAACAAAGACAACCAGGAAGACAAAGAACCTGTCTTTGATGCTGTGCGAACCGTGCACGACTCACTGCTCGCTTTTGCCGATCTCATACCTGCTATGTCCGCAAAACCGGCGTCGATGCGACGCGCAGCGAGTCTGGGTCATCCGACAGCGACCGACCTTGCTGATTACTTGGTTAGAAAGGGTGTCGCCTTTCGCGATGCGCATGAAATTGTGGGCACCGCGGTAGGAATCGCTGAATCCGAAGGCGTGGATGTGGCAGAACTATCGCTCGAGACGCTTCAAAACCTGAGCACGGACATCACTGACGATGTCTTTGACGTGCTGACACTCGAGGGCTCTGTTGCAGCGCGAGATCATATTGGTGGCACTGCGCCAAAACAGGTCCTAGCCGCTGCTAAGCGGGCGAGAGACGCGCTAAATTCATAGCGCTAGGGACTACATACTTAGGATCGCGCTGGTTTCTGATCTAGGGACGAAAATGCAGTGATGCCTGAAAGATAATATCGGGCGCGCTTTCGACCACAATATCCTCAGCAAAACTAACATCAAGCGCCCACTGCCGACCAAGTTGTCGCCGCAGTCCAAGGCTGAGCATCCCAGCCGTTTCACCGACCGCATCAACCTCGCTTTTCAGTAGAGCACTGTGACTATCTAGCTGGGCGATCAGCGACCAGCGATCATTAAGAAGCCACTCGGCTGACAAGCCGGTGAACCACAACCAATCTTTTTGCTGAGCACCTAAGAGTGCACTCTCTCCTACTCGAGTGACACCAAACTGTCCGTGCCAATAAAGGGGCAGATCCCCTTGATGCGCACCACTGAAGCGCGCAACCCCATAGAGGTCATCAGCACCACTCCCGAGCCATTGCTCTGACGAACCATTCGAGGTTTTGTAACCGACCGCGTAGGCAATCTGCAGCGCTTGTTGGCGCTCTGCAACGTAACTCAGCTCGAGCATCGAGTCGCTCTGACCGGAAACAGCACGATCGAGCAAAGACTGCTCTTCTATGCCGTCAAACTGAAACCGTATTTGATCTTCCGGCAGCGTGCTCCGACCGCCATCACTCATTCCAAAGAAGTCATGCCAGCGATTCACGTAGGCATCGACAAAGCCACCGTCATGCTTGATGGACGAGAGATGCGCGCTAAGTTCCCACTCGGGCGACAGACCCCATCGAAGATTAACGCTGTGCTTTTGTGTCTCCCCGTCAAAAAATACCCGCTCACGCTCGGACGCCTGAGAGACAAAATGGGTCGCGATATCCGTATGTAGCGAGACCGAGAGCCCTTGTTTTATATCGGCTGAACGTTGTGAAGGCAGCGCAACCAACTGCGCAAGCGGAGAGATATTTTCCACCCACAATGGTTCATGAATCACCTCGCCCGACACTGTCAAAGGCAGAAGTAATAACGCACAGTTCGACGTTAAACGCCGCAACAATCTCACCATTCGATGTGCTCACCCGCATGCTGGGCTAGTTCGCGGCTCAACAGCTGACGAAACCCGTCATTAGTTTTGGTATCGAACCACTCTTCATCGGCATCTCGCCATACAAAGTGAAAGCCACCGCCCGGGGTCGCCAACCAAAGCTGCTCTACCGCGGGTTGCCGACTGAGCACGAAGACCACTCCGTTGCTGAAGGTCACATTGAGCACCCCCTCGGCCGCGGCAATATCGGGGTCCGATTCCAATTCCTCCAACTTCGACTCAACCTCCTCGAAGGTTTCATCAATACATTCATAGTACTGTGGCGATGCAGACATTCTGTGTCCTTTTTATGGGCTCAAGTAAGACGTCGGGCCGAGACCATAACCAGATAAGGATCTCGAGTCACGAACATAGGATAACAGCTGGTATACTAGCGGTTTTACCATTGGTGGCTCCGGTGCGACTACTTTTCATTTATTGCATAGCGGTCGTGTTATCCCTCACCCTGGGTTGTGGACAACCCGGCGAGTTACGGCACCCGGAACCAGAACCCACCACGACTAACTAACTTCTACCATGTCGCATGATCACAACATGCCTGACGGATTTAGTGTCCGCGAGGGTTCTCTTTTCTGCGAGGCAGTATCGGCTGACTCCCTTGCCCAGCGTTTTGCCACACCCTTGTACGTCTACTCTCAGACCGCAATCACGGACGCTTTTGCTGAATGGACTGAGGCCTTCGGTGGGGCTGAACATCTCATATGCTTCGCCGTAAAAGCCAACTCGAACATCGCCATTCTCAAATTGCTGGCAAGCCTGGGATCTGGCTTTGATATTGTCTCAGGTGGCGAATTGCGGCGCGTGCTCGCAGCGGGTGGTGATGCAGGAAAGGTGGTTTTCTCAGGTGTGGGTAAATCAGCGGCGGAGATTGAACTGGCGCTTACCGCTGGCATTCGCTGCTTCAATGTCGAGTCCGCATCCGAACTTGCGCTCATTGAGAGGATCGCTCGTAACTTGAATAAAGTCGCACCCATCTCGATCCGACTCAATCCTGATGTGGATGCCAAGACACATCCCTATATCTCAACCGGTCTCAAGGAAAATAAATTTGGGGTCGACGCTGAGGTTGCGAGGGCACTGTACCGCACGGCACACGAATCCGATGTGCTACTGCCTGTCGGAATCGATTGCCACATCGGCAGCCAGCTCACCGAGATCGAGCCCTTCATCGATTCAGTAAAGCACCTCAAAAACCTCGTGCTAGACCTTCGCTCAAGTGGCATTGAATTACAGCACATCGATATTGGGGGTGGCTTGGGTATTCGGTATCGCGATGAGGAGGTCCCGAGTGCCAAGGTACTTATTACCTCTGTAAGAGACCAGCTAGACGATCTTTCGATGGAGCTGATGATTGAGCCGGGACGATCGATCGTGGGCAACGCAGGCGCCCTGCTAACCCGTGTCATGGTGATTAAAGAGGGCGAGACAAAAGACTTCGCTGTCGTCGATGCTGCCATGAATGATCTGCTGAGACCCGCACTGTATTCAGCATGGCAGACGATCATAGAGACCGCTCCTAGCTCAGTACAAACGCGGGTATACGATGTCGTTGGACCGGTCTGCGAGACAGGTGACTTTCTGGGCAAAGATCGAGAGCTCGGCATTACTGAAGGTGACCTACTAGCCGTCCTAGGTGCAGGTGCGTACAGTTTCACGATGTCTTCAAACTACAACTCCCGCCCTCGTGCAGCTGAGATATTAGTGAGCGGAACCGACGCTCATGTCATTCGAAAGCGAGAGCGAGTGGAGGACCTCTGGGCCGATGAGTGTTTGCCCGAGCATATTGGGAGCCAAGCTCATGATGATTGATTTCACCAAAATGCACGGCGCGGGCAATGATTTTGTCGTCATCGATGCAGTAAGAAAGGCCGTCAGCCTGTCCTCTGAACAGATTCGAACGATTGCCAATCGGCACACCGGCGTTGGCTGTGATCAGGTACTCGTTATTGAACCACCGAAACGCGGCGATGCGGATTTTGAGTACAAGATTTTCAACGCGGATGGGTCAAGTGCAGGTCAGTGCGGCAATGGCGCTCGTTGTGTAGGCAAATTTATTCGTGAACAGGGTCTTTCTCCCAAGCAGGAGATAACACTTGAGGTGGGCGACTGCCTCCGCCATTTGTCACTGTCTCAACATCTCGATGTGAAAGCCGAACTCGGCGCACCCGTATTTGACCTTGCGGCTGTCCCTTTTGTAATACCCGACGACAATGTGGCTTCAAGTACTGAACACGAGCTAAAGCTCGGTAGCGTCACGTTAAACGCAGGCATCCTGTCGATGGGTAACCCGCATGCCGTGATTGTGGTCGATGATTGCGCTGCTACGCCCGTTGCGAAGATTGGCCCTATGATTCAGGCGCTCGATGTCTTTCCCGACAGCGTCAATGTTGGGTTCATGGAAATTAAAAGTCGCGATGCGATAGCACTGAGAGTCTTTGAGCGAGGGGCCGGCGAGACACTGGCCTGTGGCTCAGGTGCCTGTGCCGCCGTCGTTCACGGTATCACGCTTGGTCTGCTATCGCCCGAGGTGACAGTCGATCTACCCGGCGGTAAGCTCGTTGTGAGTTGGACTGGCGGCAAGGACGCCGTATGGCTTTCGGGTCCAGCGGAAACCGTATTCCAGGGCAAAGTAAACCTTCGGTAGACACTATGAGTGACGAGTCGACAGCAAGTGAGGTAACTGCAGAGGTCGTTAGCGACTATCTCAGAGACAATCCTGACTTCTTTAATCAACACCCCGAGGTGCTGAGTGAACTGAAGATCACTCACGTCGGAGACGGCGCCGTATCCTTGGTGGAGCGTCAAGTGGCGACACTGCGGGAGCGAAACGCCGAGTTACGCCGCCGACTGGATGCCCTCATGTCAGTCGCTGAGCAAAATGAAGCGCTATTAGAGGCTACTCAGGAAGTTATCGCTTCTATCGCGGAGCGAGGCTCTCACGAAGATCTCGCCACGCTATTTTGCGATCTTGTTAGGAAACGCTTCGAGGTTGAGCTTGTCGCCTTTCACTGGTGCGATGCAGAGATCAGTGCTGAAGCTATCTCGGTAGCCTCGCACTTAATGGGCAACAAAAATGCCTCCAGCGGACCGCTGAGAGCGCACGAGTTAAACGCGCTCTTCGGAGAAGACAAGGGCGAAGGTTCGGCTGCTCTTGCTCGGCTAAGCATGCGGTCAGGAGACGGCGCGGTCATTGCGGTAGGGTCAACTGATGCCGTGCGCTATGGCATAGGCGATGGCACGTTATTTCTCGAATACTTAGGAAATGTTATCGGCAGTCTACCGATCAACCGAGCTTCGGATTAATCCCTTGGCTGAGAATAATCTCAATCAGGCGGTTGACCATTACCTACAATATATTGAAGTCGTCCGAGGCTACTCCGCACACACCGTAAAGAACTATCGCCGTGACCTCAGCAAACTCATCGAGTTTTGTAGCACACATGCGATCGACGACATAACTCGGCTCAATCAATCACTTCTTCGCCAGTGGGTAGCAGCCTTGAGTAGAGAAAAACTCTCGGCAACGTCGATTCAGCGGCATCTATCATCGACGCGATCACTGTATAAATTCTTAGCGCGTACGCGCTCGGATCTCGACGATCCAACGGCAGGCGTCAAAGCGCCAAGAACACCGCGAACACTGCCAAAAAGTCTTGAGCCCGATCAAGTCAATCAACTGCTCAACCACCACAGTGAAACCGCGTTGATGGCACGCGACCTGGCGATGGCAGAGCTGCTCTACTCAGCCGGCTTGCGACTGTCAGAATTGGTAGGTGCGAATCTCAATGATCTCGATAGAAACGAGAAGATCATTACAGTTATTGGTAAGGGCCAGAAAACCCGCGTTGTTCCCGTCGGTGGCCCTGCCTTGGCTGCTTTGGCAGAGTGGATGAAATATCGACCCATGGGGGACGAAGCGCTTGGCTACGACTCGCCGC